>JBKPFP010000357.1:0-7959 GCA_046744435.1 Actinomycetota bacterium
GAGCGAGAGGTTCCGGACGACCTCGGCGAGCTCGAAGATGTCGCCGGTCTTGATCTTGTCGCGGTTGTGCTTGAAGCGGCGGTTCCAGTTCTTCGGCATCGCCGTGCCGCCGCCGGTCAGCGCCTTCAGGACCTGCTCGACTGTCTTTCCGTCGATGACCTTGCGGAGCCCGACGACTTCCGCGTTCTCCGAAGGCACGTTGACTGTCATGTCGTTGTGCAGGATCTGGATCGTGAGGTACTCGCGTTCCTCGCCGAGCACTTTCCGCTTTTCTTTCTTGACCACGGTCCCGGCTCCGTGGTGCGGATACACGACCTTGTCGCCGACCTTGTACAAGCCCGACCTCCCCGTTCCGTCGTTTGACACCAAACCGCCGGCGGCTTGGCTTGACCGCCGGCGAACCATGCCAGTATAGCGAAAACTCTCCGAAAAGGCCAGGTTTTCCAGGGCTTTTTCGATGCCGACCCGGAAAATCCCTGCTCAGAGGCTCAGGCGGCTTCCTTCGCGGAGCGCTCGAGCGCCGCCGAGAGGGCGCGGCGTAGCGTCTCCGCCGAGAGCAGCTCGATTCCTCCGCGGCGCTTCGTCTCAGCCGGCACGACCGCGGCCGTGAGACCCAGCTTCGCGCATTCCTCGAGTCGCCGCTCGGCCTGCGCCGCCGGCCGCAGCCGCCCGGTGAGACCGATCTCGCCGAACGTAGCCGTGCCGGCCCGCACCGGTGCGCCGCGGGCGGCCGAGGCGACCGCCAGCGCGACCGCGAGGTCGGCCCCGGGCTCGTCGATCCGCACGCCGCCGGCGACGTTCACGAAGACGTCCGCCTGGCCGAGCGCGATCCCCGCATGGCGCGAGAGCACGGCCACGATCATCGCCAGCCGCTTGGGGTCGACTCCCGTGCCAACTCGCCGCGGCATCGCGAGGTCGGTCGGCGCCACGAGCGCCTGGATCTCGAGCAGCAGCGGGCGCGTGCCCTCGAGGGCGCAGCCGACGGCCGACCCGACCTCACCGGTCGAGCGCCCGAAGAGCTCGGACGGATCCGGGACGCCCTGCAGGCCGGCGCCGGTCATCTCGAACACGCCGAGCTCGTTCGTCGACCCGAAGCGGTTCTTCGCCGCGCGCAGGACGCGGTGCGCGTGGTAGCGGTCGCCCTCGAACTGGAGCACGCAGTCGACGAGGTGCTCGAGCACGCGCGGGCCGGCGACGGAGCCGTCCTTCGTCACGTGGCCGACAAGGAAGAGGGCGACGCCGGCCTCCTCCGCCACGCGCAGGAGCCGCGCGGCCGCCTCGCGCACCTGCGCGACCGACCCGGGAGCGGAGCCGATCTCGGATGAGTAGAGGGTCTGGACGGAATCGATCACGCAGACGTCCGGCCGCTCGGTCTCGAGCGTGGCGCAGACGGAGTCGAGGTTCGTCTCGGCGAGGATCTCGACGTTCTGCGCGCCCCCGAGTCGCGCCGCCCGCAGCTTCACCTGAGCGGCCGACTCCTCGCCGGTGACGAGGAGCGCACGCCGGTCGCGCGAGATCGAGGCCAGCGCCGTCAGGAGCAGCGTCGACTTCCCCACGCCGGGCTCGCCGCCAACCAGGACGAGTGAGGCCGGGACAAGCCCGCCGCCGAGGACGCGGTCGAGCTCGTCGACGCCGGTCGGGATGCGCGCGGCCTCTTCGGCCTCGACCTCGGCGAGGCGCAAGAGCGGCTTCGGCGCAGCGGAGGCGCCGTTCGCCGCCCCCGCAGCCGTCTCCTCGACGAGCGAGCCGAAGCTCGCGCAGCTCGGGCACTTGCCGAGCCAGCGGCCGGTCGAGTATCCGCACTCGGAGCACACGTAGTGGAGGACGGCTGCCTTGGCCATGCTGTCGAGTCTAGGAGCGGGACCCGACGCCGACTGTGCCGAAACCGTGACTAGTGCTCCGGGACGCCCTCGAACGCCGGTTCTCCACGAACAGCCTCCGTGCGCCGGCCGTACGCGAGGATGAGCAGCCCGGCGAGGATCGCCGCCGCTCCGACCAGCTGCAGCTCCGACGGGCGCTCGTCGACGATCAGCGCCGCGAACAGGACCGAGAGCAGCGGCTGGAAGGTGAGCAGCACGGAGGTGACCGCGGTCGGCAGGCGCGCGAGCGAGACCGTGATCAGGAGCCACCCGACGACCTGGGAGGTGAGCGCGAGCACGATCAGCCAGGCCGTGGACTCGAGGCCGGGAGTGAAGTCGAGATCCCCGAGCAGGAGCCCGGCAGGAACGAGGAAGACGGTGCTCGCCAGCGTCGCCTCGAACAGCGGCCCGGCTATTCGCCGGGGATCGGTCGACTTGCGCAGCGCGAGCAGGAAGCCCGAGTACGCCAGGCCGGTCAGCACGCCGAGCAGCGCCCCGCGCGCAGGATCATCCCCGTAGGCGCCGCCCTCGAGAACACCGGAGATGAGGACGATGCCCACCATGGCCACGGGAATCGCGACGAGCGAGCCTCTGGGCAGCCGCTCCCGGAAGAGCGCCCACGCGAGCACGCCCACGAGCAGGACCTGCGTGTTGCCGAGCACGGTCGCCAGCCCGGCGCCCACATCCTCGATCGCGTAGTGCCAGAGCAAGAGGTCGGCCGCGAAGAACGCTCCTGCGAGCCAGGCCGCCCGCTTGAGCGACCGGGAACGCGGGCCGATCCGGCGCTCCTCCCAGCGCGTGACGAGCCAGAGCAGCGGCAGCGCCCAGAAGCAGCGGAAGAAGGCTCCGGTCGCGGGCGAGACCTCGGCGAGACGGTAGAGGATCCCGGAGAAGGAGATCGCGAACGCGCCGACCAGGACTCCGAGCGCCGGCCGCTGGGCGAGAGTCCGTCGCACCTCCAGAGCCTACGTAGACTTGCGCCGATGGCCGAAACCGTCTCGGGGAGCTGCCTCTGCGGGGGCGTCCGGTTCGAGGTAACGCTGCCCTTCACGCGCGCGATCCACTGTCACTGCTCGCGGTGCCGGAAGCACTCGGGCGCATTCGGCCTGACCGTCGGGCACATTCCGCGCGAGCAGTTCCGCCTCCTGCAGGGCGAGGAGCTGATCCGCGTCTACCGGCCCGAAGGAGGCCGGGTCAAGGCGTTCTGCTCGGAGTGCGGCTCGAGCCTTTTCGGCAACTGGTGGCCGGAGGGCGAGCGGATCTCGATCCGGCTCGGCGCGCTCGACGGCGACCCGCAGGTGCGGCCGGAGCGGCACTCGTACGTCGACTCGCGAGCCCCGTGGGACGAGCTCCCGGACGACGGACTGCCGCGCTACCCGGACGCGCCGCCCGCCGACTAGAGCGCACGTCGGCGCCGCATGACACGCGGCCGGCCGGCGCTTGGCGCCAGTTGACACGTCCGGAAACGAGGAGTAGTTTCGAGCACGGAACGAGACAGGGAGGGGTTGTGGGCCAGGTCGCCCAACGTTCGCTGCGGCAGCGGACGCCGTCTCGGCGTTTCTCGGTGTTCGTCATCTGCGCCGCGGCTGCGTTGCTCGCCCCCGGGGCCAGCGGCAGTCCCAATGTGCCCACGGCTTCGATCACGCCCGTGCTCACCGGGACGCTGGGCGCGAACGGGTGGTACACGAGCAACGTCACTCTCAACTGGATCCGTGAGCCGCCGCCGCTTTCGGACACGGGCTGTGACTCGAGGACGCTAGTCGCCGACACGGCCGGAACCCGCTTCACGTGCTCTGCCGTCTTTCAAGGCGACATCGAGATCTCGGTCACCGTCACGATCAAGCTCGACAAGACGGCGCCGACCGTGACTGGCGCGGCCGACCGGCCGCCCGACGCGAACACCTGGTACAACCATCCGCTCACGGCGTCGTTCTCCGCCACCGATGCGCCGGCCGGGGTCGCCGCCTGCTCGTCGGGCGGCTACGGAGGGCCCGACGCGGCGGCTGCGTCGGTCGGAGGCACGTGCCGCGATAACGCAGGGAACGTCGGACACGGAGTCTTCTCCTTCAAGTACGACGCGACCGCTCCGACCGTCAGCGGCCTGTCGGTCAAACCCGGAAACCGCGTCGCGGACCTCACCTGGAGTGCGTCGGCGGACACGGTGCAAGTCGATGTCTTGCGTTCGCCTGGCGTCAAGGGCGAGCGCGAGTCGCTCCTCTCCCACCCCGCCGGCACGAGCTATCGCGACAAGGGCCTGACCCCCGGGCGCAAGTACCGATACACCGTTGCCGTCCACGACCAGGCGGCGAATCGAGCCGCTCAGGCGATCGACTTCGTGGGGAGGGGGCCTCTCCTCAACCCGGCGCCCGGCCAGGAGGTCAAGTCGGCGCCGTTCCTCACCTGGACTCCCGTCAAAGGAGCGAGCTACTACAACGTCGTCCTCGTTCGCGCACGCAGGGTGTTCAGTGCGTGGCCGAGGCAACCGCGCCTCCAGCTCCCGCGCAGCTGGACCTACCGGGGCCGCCGCCAACGCTTGCGGCCCGGCGTCTACCGGTGGTACGTCTGGCCAGGATTCGGGAGGCTCTCCGCGGGGCGCTATGGCCGTCTGCTGGGCGGCAGCACGTTCGTGGTTACCGGTTAGGAGCGTGAGGTGGGCCGACACAGCCTGCCACTCCTCATCGGCTTCGCCGCACTGTTGCTGACGCCCGGCGCGGCCGGCGGGCCGACCGTCCCCGGAGATCCGACGCCGCCGGTCGTGACGCCGATCATCACGGGAACGCTCGGCGCGAACGGTTGGTACGTCACGAACGTGACGGTGAACTGGAGGGTCGAGGACCCGGAGTCGGTGATCCTGGAGACGCGGGGCTGCGACTCGACGACGCTGACGACGGACACGGCCGGCACGCGGCTCACCTGCTACGCGCGGAGCGACGGCGGTGAGACGACCGTCGCCATCACGATCAGGATCGACAGGACCGCGCCCGGCGTGACGGCAACGCCTTCCCGCAACCCGGACCGGAACGGCTGGTACAACCATTCACTGACGGTCACGTTCAATGGCACGGACGCCACCTCGGGCATCGATTTCTGCGTGCCGCCGCAGTCGTACGCAGGGCCCGACAGCGCCGACGCCTCCGTCAGCGGCTTCTGCCGGGACATGGCCGGCAACTCGACTTCGCGCGCGTTCGGGTTCCGCTACGACGCGACCGCGCCGCAGGTGACAGGGGCGAGCGCCTCGCGTCCACCCGATCGCGCCGGTTGGTACAACCACTCGCTGACGATCACCTTCGCGGGCACGGACGCGACCTCGGGCGTCGACGCCTGCACGCAGACGACCTACTCGGGCCCGGACGACGGCGCCGCCTCGGTCCCCGGCAATTGCCGGGACATGGCTGGCAACCAGAGCGCCTCGAGCACCTTCTCGCTTCGTTACGACGCCACCGCGCCGCAGGTGACCGGCACCGCCTCGCGCGGCGCGGACCGCAACGGCTGGTACAACCACGCGCTGACCGTCACCTTCAGCGGCAGCGACGCCACCTCCGGCGTCGCCGGCTGCATCCCGCCGCCGACCTACTCCGGCCCCGACAGCGCCGCAGCCTCCGTCGCCGGCTGGTGCGACGACGTGGCCGGCAACCGCGGGACGAGGTCGTTCGGGTTCAGCTACGACGCGACCGCGCCGCAGACGGCCGCCACTCCCTCGCGCGCCCCCGACCGGAACGGCTGGTACAACCACGCGCTGAGCGTGACGTTCACCGGGACGGACGCCACCTCCGGCGTCGACGCATGCATCCCACCCGTGACGTACTCCGGCCCCGACGGCGCCGACGCCTCCGTGCCCGGCTGGTGCGACGACATGGCCGGCAACCGCGGCACGAGGTCGTTCGCGCTCCGCTACGACGCGACAGGGCCGCAAGTGACAGCGACGCCCTCGCGCGCGCCGGACCGGAACGGCTGGTACAACCACGCGCTGACGGTCGCCTTCAGCGGCTCCGACGCCACCTCGGGCGTCGACTCTTGCGTCCCACCCGTGACCTACGCGGGCCCCGATGGCGCAGACGCCTCTGTGAGCGGCTCCTGCCGCGACCTGGCCGGCAACACCACCGCGCGCGTCTTCGGCCTCCGCTACGACGCGACCGCGCCCCAGGTCACGGGTGCGAGCGCATCGCGCCCACCCGATCGGAACGGCTGGTACAACCACCCGCTCACCGTCACCTTCACCGGCGCGGACGCGACCTCGGGAATCGACGCTTGCACGCAGACGACGTACGCGGGGCCGGACGACGGAGCAGCGTCGGTCAGCGGCAATTGTCGTGACATGGCCGGCAACCAGAGTGGCTCGGGCGCTTTTGCACTCCGCTACGACGCGACCGCGCCACAGGTCACGAATGCGGTTGCCGTACGGCCGCCTGATCGCGCCGGCTGGTACAACCATCCAGTCGTCTTCGCAGTCGAGGGCGCCGACGCAACCTCCGGCATCGACGCCTGCCCGCCGGTCGCCTACGGCGGCCCCGACGGCGCTGAGGCCTCGGTCACGGGCGCGTGCGACGACAAGGCCGGGAACACCGGGGCGAGGGCCTTTCCGCTCAGGTTCGACGCGACCGGTCCCGAGGTCACCGCCGTCCCCGAGCGTGCCCCGGACGCCGGCGGCTGGTACACCCGTCCGCTCACGGTCGGCTTTGCTGGGAGCGACAGGACCTCGGGCCTCGAATCGTGCTCGGGCCCGCAGGCATACGAGGGTCCCGACAGCGCGTTCGCGGCGGTGGCGGGATCCTGCGTCGACGTTGCCGGCAACTCGGGCGTGCTGTCGCATCCCTTCGGGTACGACGCGACTGCTCCACAGGTGACGGCGGCGGTGCCTTCTCGCCCACCGGACCGGAACGGCTGGTACATCCAGCCGTTGACCGTCACCTTCGCGGGCACCGACGCCACCTCGGGGATCCACTCGTGCACGCAGTCGACCTACTCGGGCCCCGACGACGGCGCTGCGTCGGTCAGCGGCTCCTGCCGCGACCGTGCGGGGCACTCCAGTGGCGTGACCACGATCGCGCTGAAGTACGACGCAACCGCTCCGACCATCGGCTTGCTCACCGCCACGCCACGCACGCGCAGCGCAGAGCTGCGCTGGGAGGCCTCCCCCGACACGCAGCTCGTGGAGATCGCGCGGTCACCAGGCGCCGCCGGGGCCAGGCGGTCGGTCGTCTACCGAGGCACGGCCGCGAGCTATCGGGACAGCGGCCTCACGCCGGGCCGCAAGTACCGGTACACGCTGACCGGCTACGACGGCGCCGAGAACACAGGCGCCCGGTCGGTCGACATGCTGGCGACGGGCGCGCTGCTCAACCCGCTTCCGGGTGCCCGCGTCAGCGGTCCGCCACTCCTCGTCTGGTCGCCCGTCAAGGGAGCGACCTACTACAACGTCGTGCTCGTGCGGGCGCGACGCGTCTTCAGCGCCTGGCCGGTGAAGCCCCGCCTTCAGCTGCCGCGCGCCTGGGTCTACCGCGGGAAGCGCTACCGGCTGCGCCCGGGTCTGTACCGCTGGTATGTCTGGCCCGGCTTAGGCCGCCTCTCGGCAGGCCGCTTCGGCCGCATGGTCGGCGGCAGCACCTTCGTAGTTACGCGCTAGCGCCGCGAGGAGTTACTGGGACGGCTCTTCGTCCGGCTCGTCGCCGCCCTCGGCCTTCGGCTCTTCGGGCGGGACGGTGACCTTCTCGAGATCCTCGGGCGGAGCGCCCGGGATGATCGTGAGGTCGACCTCGTCCTCGGAGTCGTCCTTCTTGTCGACGAGGATCGTCGAGCCGGGCGTCACCTCGGCCCCGAGCACGAAGTCGGCGAGCGGGTCCTCGATGTAGCGCTGGATCGCGCGGCGCAGCGGGCGGGCGCCCATCGTCGGGTCGTAGCCCTTTTCGACCAGCAGCTCCTTCGCGCCCTCGGTCAGCTCGACGTCGGCCGCGTGCTCGCCCATCTGCTCGCGCAGGCGGCGCATCATCAGCTCGACGATCGTCTTGATCTCGTCCTTCGTCAGCTTGTGGAAGACGATGACCTCGTCGATGCGGTTCAGGAGCTCGGGCCGGAAGACCTTCTTCAGCTCGCCCGTGATCCG
>JBKPFP010000045.1:0-14787 GCA_046744435.1 Actinomycetota bacterium
GGCACCTTCGAGCGGGTCGAGCGCAACCAGAACGTCGTCGTCCGAGAGCTGGAGACGCTTGCGCCCCTCGCGCGGCAGGTCTCCGGCGCTTCGGACCTCGTCTCGGCGCTTCCGGAGGCCCACCATTTCGGACATCGGTAGCTACGCTCTGTGCCGTGAGCTTTCTCGGACGCGTGTGGGCCCGCCTGCGCGGCAAGCAAGGCGATCCCACCATAGGAGCGCAGATCGCCGTGCTGGGAGGTGCCGCGGCGACCGTCGAGAGTCAGACCGACGACAAGAGCTCTGGGGACGGCGCTCCGGACTACGGCTGGAGCGGCGACCACCTGAGCGGCGGCTCGGATTACGGCGGCGGTGGTGGGCTCGACGGAGGCGGCGGCAGCGCGGACGGCGGCGGCGCCTTCTAGCCTCCGCTAGAGGTCCTCGATCTCGAGCGCAAAGCGGGGCAGCCGCTTGGCGACCGCGCGGTTGAAGGCTTCCTCGTACTCCTCCGCGGTCTCCTCGTCAAGCGTCGAGGCATAGGAGTCGCGCAGCTCGGCAAGGGCCTCCGTGCCCGTCTCGACGAGATCCATGTAGTCGCCGTAGCGTTCCTCCGCCTCGTCGCGCTCGGAGTCGTCGTAGGCGCGTTCGGCGAGCTCGCAGTCGCGGATCAGCTGGGCGTTGTCGCGCTGGAAGAGCTCGAGCTGGCGCCGGACGACGTCCGCGAAGCGCCGGCGGCGGATCACATGAGCTCCCGGTAGAGCTCGAGGTGAACGCGGGCGGCGGCGTCCCAGGTCAGCTCGGCACGGGCGCGCTCGGCGCCCGCTCTCGCCTGCGCGAGCGCACTCTCGTCGTCGAGCAGCTCGCGCACCGCCTCGGTCAGCGCCTCGACGGCCCCCGGAGGCACGACGCGGCCCGCGCCGAACCGCCGCACCGGCTCCGCGAGCCCGCCGACGTCGTAGGTCACGACAGGCACTCCGCCGCCAAGCGCCCGCAGGAGCGCGCCGCTCTGGTCGATCTCAGGCCGGTACGGAAACAGCGCGACCGTCGCCTCGCCGAGCGCCCGGTCGACCTCCGCGTCCGAGAGGTAGCCGAGGCGCCACTCGGCTCGCGCTCCCGCGCGCTCTCGGTAGGCCGCGACGGGCTCGAGCGGATCGCCGACGACGAGCAAGCGGGCGCCCTCGACGCCCTTCGTTGCCTCGATCGCGTCGCCGATGCCCTTGTAAGCGCGGATGATCCCCAGGCAGAGCAGCGTGCGCCCGTCATCGCGCCGCTTCGGGGTACTCGGGAAGACGGGATGCGGCACGACCCGGAGATGCGCACCGGGGACGCCCAGCTCGGCCAGGATCTCTCGCCCCCGCTCGCTGTGCACGACGACCCGCTGGAAGCGAGACAGGAGCCGGAGCCAGAGGTCGCGCTTCGCCGCCGTGCGCCGCGGCAGCAGGTCGTGCGCGGTGAAGACCGCGGGCGCGCGCAGGCGCAGCAGGCGATCGTCCAGCTCCGGCACTGCGAGCCACTGCAGGTGGACGACGTCGGCCGCGCGGCGACGCAGCCTCGCCAGGCCGACTGGATGCTCGAGGAGCTTGACCGGGATGCGTAGCCGCGACCGGCGGAACAGCCGCGAGCTCAGCGGGTAGAAGAGCTCGCTGCGAAGGTAGCCGTCGGGCGCCGGCGCCTCCCCGAACCGGAACGGCGACGTAACGAGCTCGACGTCGGCCCCTGCCTTCGCGAGCGCGCTCGCCAGCGCGTGGTCGTACGGCGGCGTGAACGCCGGCGGGTCGGCCAGGAGCACGCGCATCGCGGCCCTAGACTAGCCCCCTGCCGCCCGAACCCCAGACCATCGCCGAGGTGCGTGCCGCCTTCCCGGTCCTCGAGCGCTACGCGTACCTGAACGCGGGCACAACCGGCCCACTCGGCCGGGCGACCGTCGACGCGATGGAGGCGGAGCTCCAGGCCGATCTCGAGCGCGGGCGCTTCGGCGAGCCTTACTTCGAGAAGATGCTGGAGCTCCGCTCGGAGGTGCGCGGGCGGATCGCGAGCCTGCTCGGTGTCGCAGCCGAATCGGTCGCGCTGACGACTTCGACGACCGAGGCGTGCAACATCGTCCTTTCGGGCCTCGGCCTCCTCCCGGGCGACGAGGTCGTGACCACGGACGAGGAGCACTTCGGGCTCCTCGGCGCCCTGTACGCGTCGGATGCGCGGGTCGTCGTGGCGCCCGCGAGCCGGGTCCTCGAAGCCGTGACGCCCGAGACCAGGCTCGTCGCCCTCTCCCACGTCACGTGGGTGACCGGAAACCGGCTCGATCCCGGGCGCATCCAGTCGGAGACGGGCGTGCCGGTGCTCGTCGACGGCGCCCAGTCGGTCGCTGCGATCCCGGTCGAGGCCGGCGGCTTCGACTTCTACACCGTCTCGTGCCAGAAGTGGCCATGCGGGCCGGACCCGACGGGAGCGCTCTACGTTCGCGACCCCGATGGGCTGCGCGTGGCCCTGCCGAGCTACCTCGCTCAGGAGTCATACGACCCCGATGGCTCCTTCGTCCCGGTCGAGGGTGCGCCGCGATTCGACTCCGGCTGGATCTCGATTCCCTATCTCGCGGGCTTGATCGCGGCGCTCGACCACGTTCCCGAGTGGCGGTTCGAGCACGCGCGGCGGATGACCGATCGCTGCCACGAGCTCCTGGCCGAGCGCTTCCGGGTCGTCACGGAGCCCGGCGCGTCGACCCTGGTCTCGTTCGAGCCCGAAGGAGACGCGGAGCAGATCGCCAACGGGCTGTGCGAGCGCGGTGTCCTCGTCCGCAACATCCCGAAGACGAATCTCGTGCGCGTGTCGTGCGGCTACTGGACGAACGACGAGGACCTCGAGCGTCTGCTCGCCGGCCTCACGAGCTGACAGCGGTCCTGAGCCCGAGCTCGCCCGCGATCGGGCGCAGCGCCTCGATCACGAAGCGGATGTGCTCGTCGAGGTCGACGCCGAGCTCCTCCGCGCTCTTGTAGACGTCGTCGCGGTTCACGCCCGCCGCGAACGACGGCTGCTTCAGCTTCTTCTTGACCGACTTCGGCTCCAGCGTCTCGATCCCGTCGGGCCGCACCAGCCCGCAGGCATGGATGAACCCGGACAGCTCGTCGCAGGCGAAAAGCGTCTTCTTGAGCAGCGTGTCACGCGGGAGCGAGAGGTGTTCGGCGTGGGAGAGGATCGCCTCGATCATCTCCTCGGGATAGCCCTCCTCGCGCAGGATCGGCGCCCCGTCCTGGGGGTGCTGCTCGAGCGTCGGATGCATCTCCCAGTCGAAGTCGTGGAGGAGCGCGGTCGCGCCCCAGAACTCCTCGTCCTCGCCGAAACGGCGCGCATACGCACGCACCGCGGCCTCGACGGCGAGCGCATGGCGAAGCAGCGCCTCGCTCTCCGTGTGCCGCGTCAGCGTGTCCCAGGCGCGTTCACGGGTGATCTCCAAGCGAGGGGTACCATAGCCCCTCGCCCATGCCCCAGACCGTCGTCGCCGACACCGTGATGGAGTCCTTCGTCATCGAGGGCGGCCGCCCGCTCAACGGGACGGTCAGGGCCGCCGGAAACAAGAACGGCGCGCTTCCGATCCTCGCCGCGTGCCTGCTCACCTCCGAGCAGGTCGTGCTGCAGAACGTCCCTCGGATCCTCGACGTCGAGACGATGGTCGAGCTCGTTCGGGACCTCGGGGCCGAGGTCGAGTGGACCGCGCCGAACGAGCTGAGAGTGCACGCCGCGGCCGTCGACAAAGTCGAGCTCGACGACCAGCTCTGTAGCCGGATCCGGGCTTCGATCCTCCTCGCCGGGCCGCTGCTGGCGAGGGCGGGCCGCGCCGTCGTCCCTCCGCCGGGTGGCGACGTCATCGGGCGCCGGCGGCTGGACGCGCACATCCATGCGTTCGAGCTGCTCGGCGCCGACGTGAGCGCCAACCGGCGTTACGACATGCGCGCCGACCGGCTCCGCGGCAGCCACGTCTTCCTCGACGAGGCGAGCGTGACCGGGACCGAGAACGCGGTCATGGCGGCGGTCACGGCCGAGGGCGAGACGGTGATCGGCAACTCGGCCTGCGAGCCGCACGTGCAGGACCTCTGCCGCTTCCTCGTCTCGCTCGGGGCGCGGATCGAGGGGATCGGGTCGAACGTCCTCCGAATCGAAGGCGTGCGCGAACTGTCCGGCGGCGAGCACCGCATCGGCCCAGACCACATCGAGGTGGCGAGCTTCGTCGGGCTGTCCGCGGTCACGCCCGGCGAGCTGACGATCGACGACGTACGGCCGGAGGATCTCGTCGCCGTCATGCCAGTCTTCGAGCGGCTGGGCATCGTCACCGAGCTGAACGGCGACACGTTGCGCGTTCCGGACGGACAGGAGCTGGCGGTGCGGGACGACCTCGGTGGCCAGATCCCGAAGATCGAGGACGGGCCGTGGCCGCAGTTCCCGGCCGACCTGACGTCGATCGCGCTCGCAGTAGCCACGCAGGCTCGGGGGACGGTGCTGATCTTCGAGAAGATGTTCGAGAACCGCCTCTTCTTCGTCGACAAGCTCGTCGGCATGGGGGCGCGGATCATCCTCTGCGACCCGCACCGGGCCGTCGTCAGCGGGCCCGCGCGCCTCTACGGCGAGCGGATGGAGAGCCCCGACATTCGCGCGGGCATGGCGATGCTGATCGCGAGCCTCTGCGCACACGGGACCTCGACGATCGGGAACATCGGCCAGATCGACCGTGGCTACGAGCGGATCGACGAGCGGCTGCGCTCGGTCGGTGCCGCGATCGAGCGCGTCTCGGGCTTCTAGACCCGGACGCGGAGCAGCCGGGTAGCGCTCCGCAGGTCCCAGCGGCCTCCGTACGTGACGCGGAGGCGGTGCACACCGTGGCGGAGGCCGACGGTCCAGCGCACCTGGCCGCCAGAGCGCGTCGTCGTGCGCGCGAGTCGCTTCCACCGGCCGCCGCGCTGCTCCTCGAGCGTCACGACGCGGTAGGCGGGTGACACTGCCGGCGCGGAGCTGCGCAGCCAGGCGCTGAGCCGGACGGCCTTGACGCGGCCGCGGCTCGACGCGGGCCGCCACGCGTTGCGCGCGCTGACGACGTCGACGCGCAGCGAGGCGCCCGCCTGCACACGGTCGCCCACCTGCTGGCCGCCGGCGGCGGCGACGGCCGCGGCGACGTCGAGCACGCCGTAGCCGACCGCGGGATTCCAGCTCCCGCGACCCGAGGCGGTCGCCTTTATGACGCCGGCCACCTCGCGGGCCGAGAGCCGAGGGTTCGCGGCCATGACGAGGGCGGCGGCGCCCGCCACCTGTGGGCTCGAGAACGAGGTGCCGGTCGACCAGCCGTAGAGCCCGGCCGTCGAGCCCGGGAGGGCATAGCGGGGCCAGTCCCTGGCATTCGTGCCTGCCGCGATCGCGCCGAAGACGTTCTCGCCGGGCGCCGCGAGCGAAATGTGCGTGCCGGTGTTCGAGAACCGCGCCCGTCGGCCGGTCATCGTCGTCGCGCCTACGGACAGCCCGACGCCGCCCTGGCCGTGCGACCCCGGCGGCTGTAGGAGCGCGGCCGGGTACTCGACCGGATTGCCGGCCTCGTATTCGTTGCCGGCGGCCGCGACGAGGAGGACGTTGCGGGCCGCTGCGTACTCGACGGCCTTCCGCTCGAGCGCGGAGGTGCCGACACCGCCGAGGCTGAGGTTGATGACCCGCGCCCCGTGGTCGACGGCGTAGACGATCGCCGCGGCCTCGTCGACGTCCGTGAACATGCCCTCGCCGCCGCTCGCCTTGACGATCAGCAGCTGTGCGTCGCCGCTGAAGCCCGCTATGCCGTCGCCGTTCGTGATCGATCCGCCGGCGAGCGAGGCGACGAAGGTGCCGTGGCCGTCGCGGTCGCGCACGTCGGCTCGCTTGCGGACGACGTCGTAGGTCTCCGGCGCCTTCGCGGCCAGGTCGGGATGCGTGACGTCGGCGCCGGTGTCGACGATCGCGACCTTGACGGTGGCCGCAGCGCGCAGCACCGGCTCGGGAACGAGATTCGCGCGTGTGGCGACGTACTGCCACTGGTAGGGGAGGCCGGGTCGGAAGAGCGCGACCAGCGCGGGCTCGGACCGAGGCCTGCGGCGCACCAGGCCGTCGACGTACGCGATCCCAGGCTGCTCCGAGACTCCGGCGGCGAACAGATCGCGGTGGGCGTCCGGATCGACCTCGACGGCGTTGAGGTGGGGGAGACTCCGGACGACGCGGGCCGGGAAGCGGGCGAGAGCCTCATCGAGCGCCGCCCGCGAGCTGTAGGCGACGAGGACGTTCCGGCGTACGGGATCGGGCTTGATGCTCGGCGTCGCGGTCGCGGCCGGAGCCGCGACCGCCGTAGCCACAAGCGTTCCGAGGAGGAACGCAGGGAAGCACAGGAGCCGGTGTCGGTGGAGAAGATGCATCTGGGCCGCCAGGAGGCCGGGAAGGCCCGCCTGCAACTGGATGTCGGCTTCCCACCGGGACGGGGCCACCCTTGTGCGAGGGATGGGGGCCGGTTCGGTGGGGTACCCTCATCCGAGGGATGCGCGACGAGGTAGGCGAAGTCGAGCGCGTGCGTGCGCGCGTCGCGCTCGGGGGCACGGGCGAGAGCAATGTCGCAACCGGGTTGCCCGTGCTCGACCACCTGCTAGGCCTGCTAGCCCGCTACGGCGCGCTCGACTTGACGCTGCAGGTTGCCCCGGAGGGCGCCGACGCGGAGGTCGCCGCAGCCGGGCGGTCGCTCGGCGCCGAGCTGCGGCCGCTCCTGCACGACGAGGGCGTTCGTCGGCACGGCTCCGCGGCAGTTCCTGCCGACGAGGCGCTCGCGCACGTCGCCCTCGAGGCGTCGGGTCGACCGCTGGTCGTCGCCAACGTCGACCTCTCCGAGGCCCGGGTTGGCGGCCTGCGCACCGACCTGGTCGCGAGCTTCCTGCACGAGCTCGCCGAGGGAGCCGGGGTGACGCTGCACGTGCGGCTGATCGAGGGCGACGATCCCCAGCACGTGCTGGAAGCGATCTTCAAGGCGCTCGGGGTGGCAATCGCGCTGGCCGGCCGGCCGCGCGGCGGAAAGGAGTGAGGATGGGCAAGACGGTCGTCCGAACCGAAGCAGCGCCCGCACCGTTTCAGGGCGCTCCGTACTCACAGGCGATCAAGGCTGGCGGCCTCGTGTTCGTCTCCGGCCAGCTGGCTCTCGAGCCCGGGCACTCCGAGATCGTCGGCTCGACGATCCAGGAGCAGACCGAGCAGGTGCTGACCAATCTCGAGGCGATCCTCGAGGAGGCGGGCAGCAGCCTCGAACGGCTCGTGAAGACGACGGTCTTCCTTACCGACCTCGGCGACTTCCCGGGGATGAATGAGGTCTATGCGAGGCGCGTGGGGGAGGCGCCGCCGGCGCGCGCGACCGTCGAGGTGTCGGCGCTACCGTCGGGCGCGCTCGTCGAGATCGAGGCGATCGCGGAGGCCTGAAGCCCGGACGGGCGGCCACTACGCATCTAAAAGAGGTTCCCCCGGCCTCCTCCCCAAGGCGAGCATAACGAACGAATACGCGCGCATTTGCGCCGGTTTCGTGCCGAAACTGGGCGGGCCGCTGTCTGCTTCACGCGTTGGGTCGGGCCTTCAGCGAACCGAAGCCAGCCGCTCACGCACGGCGGCCGCGAAAGCCTCGACCTCGTCGCGTGCAGGCTGCTCGCCGCGCTCGAACATCACCATCTGCAATTCCGGGCCATACACCCCGAGCTCGTCCATCAGCGACCGGGTCACCGGTTGCACGACCCAGTGGATGTGCACCGGAGTGCCGCCCGCATGAGACCAGAGATCGACATAGATCTGGTCAGGCTCGACCAGGTCGGAGAGCACTCCCGAGACTCGTCGCAGGAGCGGGCCGAACTCGTTCGCCTCGGCTCGCGTGAGCTCCCACACGTGAACGACGTGCCGTCTCGGCTTCACGATCAGGGTCCCGACTCCCAGCGGACCGACGCAGTGCTCGACGAGCCAGTGGCCTGTCTCGTCGATGAGACCTCCCGGGAGATCCAGCCTCCCCTCCGCGAGGTCGCACGCCAGACAGCCGTCCACCGCGGCCAGCCTAGTCCACCAACGCGTGGACGAACCGCTCGGTTGAGCGGAATGAATCGCCGGAAGGCCGCGACCCCGAAAGGCAGAATGAGATCGAGATGCGCGCACCGGAAGTGATCGCCACGCACGGCAACACGGACTTCGACGCCTTCGCGGCGATGCTCGCCGCGCGCCGCCTCTTCCCGAACGCGGTCGTCTCCACCTCGGGCTCGCTCAACCGCAACGTGCGCGAGCTCTTCCGTCTGCACGCGGACGAGCTCGACGTCGTCGAAGCGTCCAGGCTCGACCTCGACGCGATCCGGCGCCTGATCGTCGTCGAGACCATGCACGCGGGGCGGCTCGGCGAGCTGGAGCGCGTCGCCCTCGACCCCGCGGTCGAGAAGGTCGTCTTCGACCACCACGCGGGCGAGGAGCTGCCCGACTGGGTCACGCCCGAGAACGCGGTCCTCTCGCAGGACGGCGCGCTGACGACGACCCTCGTCGGCGTGCTCGCCGAGCGGGAGATCGCGGTCTCGCCGCTCGAGGCGACCGTGTTCGCGCTCGGGATCCACGAGGACACGGGCTCGCTCACCTACGCGACCGCGACCCAGCGCGACGGCGACGCGCTCGCCTGGTGCCTGCGCCACGGCGCCCGCCAGGCCGAGATCGCCTCGTACCTCCACACGCCCCTCGCGGAGGACGAGCGCGAGCTGCTCACCGCCCTGCTCGACGCGCTCGAGAGCCGGACGCTCGCCGGCGTCGAGCTCTTGGTCGCCGCGGTCTCCTGGCCCGAGCACGTCGACGGCATCTCCAACCTCGCGCACAAGATCGTCGACCTGACCGACTGCAGGGCGCTCGTGCTCCTCGTCGAGATGGACGAGCGGGTCTTCTGCGTCGCGCGCAGCCGGGCCCCGGAGGTCGACGCTGCCGGGCTGGCCCGCATCCTCGGCGGCGGCGGCCACCCGCAGGCGGCCTCTGCGATCTTCCGCGGCAGCCTCGACGAGGCGCGCACGAAGCTGCAGGAGGACCTGGCCAAGGCCGTCCGCGAGCCGCTGCACGCGACGGAGATCATGAGCAGGCCGGCCCGCTCCGTCGGCCCGGACGAACCGGTCTCGGCGGCGATGGTCGTCTGCCAGCGCTACGGCCAGAGCGGCATCCTCATCCTCGACGAGGGCCAGCTCGTCGGGGCGGTCTCGCGCGAGGACCTCGACAAGGCGATCTCGCACGGGCTGTCCCACGCGCCGGTGAAGGGGATCATGAGCTCGCGGGTCGTCACCGCGGGCGAGGACACGCCGCTGGCCGAGCTCCAGCAGCTCGTCGCCACCTCGCCCGACGGGCGCGTGGCCATCACGAGCGGCGACGAGGTCGTCGGTGTCGTCACGCGCAGCGACCTTCTGCGCGCGATCGGTGCAGGTGAAGAGGCTGAAGCTGCCCCTGTTGCGAGCCTCGCCGAGGAGCTCGCCCGACTCGATCATCTCGCGCCCGTCTTCGAGGCGGTCGCCGCGGTCAGCGAGCCCTACGACGGTGTCTATCTCGTCGGCGGCACGGTCCGCGACATTCTGCTCGGGGAGCCCAACTTCGACGTCGACATCGCGGTCGAGGGCGACGCGATCGGGCTCGCGCACTCCCTGGCGGAGGCCCTCGGCGGCCGCGTGCGCCCGCACGAGAAGTTCGGCACCGCGGTCGTCCTCTTCGGCGACGACCAGCGCGTCGACGTCGTCACCGCGCGCACCGAGTTCTACGACGCGCCCGCCGCGCTGCCCACCGTCGAGCACGCCTCGATCAAGGAAGACCTGTTCCGGCGCGACTTCACGATCAACGCGATGGCGGTCTCGCTGAAGGGCGAGGATCGCGGCCGCCTGGTCGACCCCTTCCAGGGCCGTCGCGACCTGGAGGCCGGCCGCATCCGCGTCCTGCACAACCTCTCCTTCATCGACGACCCGACGCGGATCT
Organism: Actinomycetota bacterium; assembly: GCA_046744435.1. Taxonomy (GTDB): domain Bacteria; phylum Actinomycetota; class Thermoleophilia; order Gaiellales; family Gaiellaceae; genus VAXT01. The sequence goes on from JBKPFP010000045.1 coordinate 9,973, forward strand.
TCCGCGCCGTCCGCTACGAGAACCGTTACGGGTTCCGCATGGACGAGCACACGGCGCGGCTCGCGCGCGGCTGCATCGAGATGGGCCTCGTTGGAGACCTCTCGGGCCCGCGCGTGCGGGACGAGCTCGAGGCGATGCTCGAGGAAGGCGACGTGAGCCACTCGATCCTGCGACTGGCCGAGCTCGGCGCAGGCTCGGCGATCCACCCGCACATCGCGGCCGACGAGGAGACGGCTAGGCTCTTCGAGCGCCTCAAGGAGCTGAACGAGCGCTACTCGCTCGACATCCCGGCTTGGCGGCTCGGGTTCACGGCTCTCGCGCGCAACCTGTCGCCGGACGAGGTCTACGACTGGCTGGAGCGCCTGAAGGTTCGGCGTCGAGACGCCGACCGGATCGCCGCCGCGGTCACGCTCGGCCCGCGAATCGTCGACCGGCTCGAGAACGCAGAGCCGTCGCCCGCCGAGGTGGTCGCGCTGTCCGAGCCGTTCGCGCCCGACGCGCCTCTCTTCGCACTCGCGCTCCGCGAGCTCGAGCCCCTGCGCGAGTACTTCGGCCGGCTGGGCGGCATCCGCCTCGAGATCACGGGCGCGGATGTCGCCGACCTCGGCCTCGGCGAATCGCCGCGCGTCGGCGAGATCCTCGGGGAGCTGCGGCGGCGGAAGCTCAACGGCGAGCTCGACGGTCGCGAGTCCGAGCTCCAGGCGGCACGGGAGCTGATCGAGAGCTCGTGATCCCGGTCTTCCGGTGGGACACGCAAGGCCCCTACCACGTGGCTTTCTCGACGCGGATCGGCGGCGTGAGCGAGGGCGCGTACGAGTCGCTCAACCTCGGCATCCTCACCGGAGACGAGCCCGAGCACGTGATCGAGAACCGGTCCCGGCTCTGCAGGAAGGCCGGCGTCGAGCCCGAGCACGCGACGATGCTCTGGCAGCAGCACGGGGCGAACGTCGTGAAGGCGACCCGCGACCGCGGCGTGATCACCGCCGGCTTCGACCACCCGCCCGGCGATGCACTGTGGACCGACGAGCGGGACGTGGCGATGATCCTGATCACCGCCGACTGCCTGCCGGTCGCCCTCGCCCGCGAGAACGGCTCCGAGCCAGCTTTGGCCGTGCTCCACGTCGGGTGGCGGGGCCTGCTCGCGGGGATCGTCGAGGCCGCGGTGGGCGCGATGGGCGAAGGTCAGATGGGAGCCGTGATCGGGCCGGGCATCGGCCCCTGCTGCTACCAGGTCGGGCCCGAGGTGGCCGAGCCTTTCCGCGCGCGCTTCGGCGCTGAGGTGCTGCACGACGACCACCTCGACCTCTACACCGCGACCGAGAAGGCGCTGCAGGCGGCCGGCTGCGGCCGCGTCGAGCGCTTGGAGATGTGCACGTCGTGCCATCCGGATCTCTTCTTCTCGCACCGCCGCGACGGGCGGCGTACGGGCCGCCAGGGTGTCGTTGCACGCATCGGCTGACGAGGTTCGCGCCTGCTACGGGCGCCTCCGCGAAGAGGTCGGGCCCGGGGTGACCGTGGTCGCCGCGACGAAGTACGTCTCCGTGGCCGAGATGGCCGCGCTCGTCGAGGCCGGAGTGGAGGTCGTGGGCGAGAACCGCGCCCAGGACCTCGAGGAGAAGCACGCGGCCTACGGCGACGCCTTCCGCTGGCACTTCATCGGGCACTTGCAGAGCCGCAAGGCCAAGGTCGTGAACGGGATCTGCGAGCTCGTGCACTCACTCGACTCGGAGTCGGCCGCGAAGCGGCTCGAGGTGCCCGCGCTCGTCCAGGTCAACCTGACCGGAGAGGAGACGAAGTCGGGCGTGGCCCCGACCGACCTCGAGCGCTTCCTGGGCCTGTACGGGGACGTGCGCGGGCTCTCGACGATGCCGCCGGAGGTCACCGACCCGGAGGAGTCGCGGGCGCTCTTTCGAAAACTGCGAGAGCTGGGAGCCGAGCACGGGCTCTCCGAACTTTCAATGGGTACCAGCCAGGATTACAAGGTGGCCGCGGAGGAGGGTGCAACCTATATCCGGGTGGGCACCGTACTCTGGAGCGGTTAGCATTTCCCCTGCAATGGGCTTCGCAGACGTCTGGAACCGCACGCTCGTCTACTTCGGGATCGCCGAGGAGGACGAGGAGTGGGACGAGGACGGCTACGTCACGAACGAGGAGCTCGAGCGCTCGTACAGCGAACGCCCGAACGTCCGTCGGTTGGCGCCGCGCCGCCGCGGCCGTGACCCCGAGGACTGGACGGAAGAGCCCGACGCCGCGCCGGGCGCGGGCGCCCGTACCGCTGTGCTGAGGCCCGCGGGGCGCCGCGGGCCGGTCGAAGCCGTCCCGCCACAGTCACCGGCCCGCGTGCATCTCGTCGTGCCCCGGAGCTTCAACGACGCCCAGCAGATCGCCGACCGCTTCAAGCAGGGCACGCCGGTGATCATCAACCTCCAGAGCTCCGAACAGGAGCTGTCGAAGCGGCTGATCGACTTCGCGAGCGGTCTCACCTACGCGATGGACGGCGCGATGCAGCGCGTCGCGGACAAGGTCTTCCTGCTCACGCCGCGCAACGTCGAGGTCTCCGCGGAGGAGCGCGCCCGACTCCTCGAGGGCGGCGGCTTCTTCAACCAGGCGTAGGTAGAGGAGTGGGCCCCCTCGGGGCCGAATCTTAGGGGCATGGGCGTGGACGCCTTTCTCGCGCTACCGCTGGCCGACGCGATCGACTCGATCAAATCGTTCGTCGACATCTTCATCCTCGTCTACGTACTCCTGATCTTCGCCTACATCCTCACGTCCTGGATCCGCATGCCCTACTCGCTCTGGCTGAACAGGATCCAGCGCTTCCTCTACGACGTCTGCGAGCCGTACCTGCGGATCTTCCGGCGCTTCCTGCCGCCGCTCGGCCCGCTCGACCTCTCGCCGATGCTGGCGATCTTCTCGCTGTTCATCCTGAGAAGCGTCATCGCGGCCGTCCTCGACCAATTCCAGTAGAGAGGAGGTAGACCCATGGGGCTGACACCAGTCGAAATCCGCCACGTGAAGCTGACGCGCGGCTTCTACGGTTACGGCAAGGGCAGCGTCGACAAGCTGCTGGACGAGGTCGTCGCGAGCTTCGAGGAGGTCTGGCGCGAGCGCGCCGATCTCCAGGACCGCCTGGAGGCGCTCGAGAGCGACATCGCCCGGTACCGCGACCTGGAGACGCTGCTGCGGAAGACGCTCGTCTCCGCCGAGCGGAGCGCGCAAGAACTGAAAGATCACGCCCGTCGCGAGGCCGAGGTCGTCGTGACCGAGGCGCACACGGAGGCGCGGATGATCAAGCAGCGGGCCCTCGCCGAGCGCGAGCACCTGCGGGGCGAGGCGAGCCGGATCCGTGCGCTTTTGCGTTCGGCGCTCGCCATCGTCGACGACGACGAGAACGGCACGGAGCGGGCCGCGGCCGCCTAGCCGAGGGCGTGGGGCCCGCACCTTGCCCTCAGACGGACCCACTAGACTTTCCCCGTGGCGATCGACGTCTCGCGGGTCCGTGAAGAGTTGCTAGCGAAGCGCGGCCGGGTGGCCCACGCGCTCGAATACCTCCAGAAGGAGAACCCCGGCTCGATGGAAGACGAGGCGGAGGAAAGCCCGATCGACAACCATCTCGCGGAGACCGCCTCGATCACGCTCGACCGCGAGATCGACTACACGCTCGAGGAGATCGACGAGCAGGTTCTCGTCGCGATCGACGGCGCGATCGCCCGCATCGACAGCGGGACCTACGGGATCTGCGTGAGCTGCGGCCGACCGATCGCGGAAGAGCGTCTCCAGGCGATCCCCTGGGCGACGCTCTGCATCGACTGCAAGCGCCTGGAGGAACGCGGTTGACCGAGCCCGCTCCTCGGGCGATCGAGGTGCGGGTCGGCTCGGCGACGGACGGGCTGACGCCCGTGTCCGCGGCCGAGCGGTCGCTGGCGGCGCGCCCGTACCAGTGGCTTGCGCTCGCCGCGATTGCGCTTGCTGCGCTCGCCGGCGACCAGCTGACGAAGCACCTCGTCTCGAGCCAGTTGTCGCTCGACGAGTCGGTGCACGTGATCGGGCCGTTCTCGATTCACCACGTACAGAACTCGGGCATCGCGTTCGGGCTCTTCTCGAGCGCGACCCCGATCGTGACGGCGCTGACCGCGTTCGCCGTCGTGTGGATGCTGCTCTTCTTCGCCCGCTCCGGCGCGCGGCATCCAATCCTGCCGATTGCCCTCGGCCTGCTGATCGGCGGGAGCGCGTCGAACCTCACGGACCGCATCCGTCTCGGGCACGTGACCGACTTCCTCGACCTGCGCTACTGGCCGGCCTTCAACCTCGCGGACAGCTTCATCGTCCTCGGCGTGCTCGTCCTGCTGGCCGCGCTGCTCCTGCCCCAACGCTCACGGCCGCGGCCGCGGTCGGTCACAGACGCTCCGGTCTCGCGTCCCTGACGAGGCCGCCGGCGAGCGGCTCGACCGCGTCCTCGCGGGTCTGCCCGAGGTCGCGTCTCGCAGCGCGGCCGAGCGGCTGATCGAGGCCGGCTCGGTACGCGTCGACGGGGCTCCGCCGGCCAAGAGCCACCGTCTCGTGGGCGGCGAGACGCTCGAGGTCGAGATCCCCGCGGCAGAACCGTCCGAGCTCGAGCCGGAGGAGCTCGACCTGCGGATCGCCTACGAGGACGAGCATCTCCTCGTCGTCGACAAGCCCGCAGGGGTCGTCGTGCATCCGGCGCCCGGCCATGCGAGCGGCACCCTCGTCCACGGGCTCCTAGCCCGAGGTGCGGCCGGCGGCGCCTCGGAGCGGGCGGGGATCGTGCACCGCCTCGACCGCGACACGTCCGGG
>JBKPFP010000014.1:0-12288 GCA_046744435.1 Actinomycetota bacterium
GCGTGCCGTTGAGCGGCTCGGCAGGCCGGCGCCGCTCGTGCTCGTCGGCGGCCATCCGGGCGAGTGGGAGGGGGAGCATCCGCTCGCGACAGCGCGGAGGATCGGAAACCCGCAGGTCTTCCTCGCCGGCTGGCGCCCGCATGAGCTGCTGCCGGAGGCGCTGAACGCGGCCGACGCGCTCGTGCTGCCCTCCGTGGCCGAGGCGTTCGGGCTCGTGCTTGTCGAGGCGATGGCCTGCGGCCTACCGGTGATCGCCTCCCACGCGCACGGCCCGGCGGCGATCGTCGCCGACGGAAGCACGGGCTGGCTCATCGCGCCCGACGACGAGGACGCGCTCGTCGACGCCCTCGTCGCGGCCGCCAACGGCCAGCGGGAACGGCGGGCGCGCGGCCGACGCGCGCAGACAGCCAGCCGCCGCTACGACTGGGCGGAGATCGCCGCTCGCTTCGCGTCCCTGTACGAGGAACTGCTCGCCTCCTCTCCCAGGCAGCAGGTTGCGCAGGGGCGGCGCGCGTGACCGGTGGACCGCTCACGCCGTTCGGGTCGACGAGTCGCTCACCGATCTCCCAGCGCTTGCCGCGGATCTCGAACGCGACCGGCACGCTGTCCTAGCTCTTCTGGCGAAGCCGCGCGTCGTGCAGCCCGCGCGTCGTGCAGCCGTTTGACGGCGTGGTAGAGCGCCCACGGCCGATCGCTGCCGACGGTCGGGACATTCAGCGCGTAATAGACGTGTCGGGGTTCAAGAACCTAGGTTCCCGCTCACCAGGCGGGGTGTTGGCTGGGCTTGGAGAGCACCGCGGGATGCTCCGTTCCTTCGCTTAAGCTTCCGGCTCGAGCTCGCCTGCTCCCAGCGGCTCGCGCTTCCCGTCGCGGTCTCTCACGCGGACGTGCGCGAGCAGATCGAGCGGGTGCTCGAGTCCCGTTGAACGGGACGCGGCAGCGGCTCGCTCGCGGATCGTGCGCGCTACCGGCGTGGAAACAACGCTGCACCACCGCGTAACGGCCCGGGGGCTACGCGGCGAGCGCGACGATCGGCTGCTCGAGGCGCGTCAGGAACACGGGCCGGGACGAGCGTAGGTAGTCGACGAGCGCCTCCTCGTCGTGCTCACAGGGAACCAGCGTCGTCCAGCCGGGCAGCTGCTCCGCCCGGTGCAGGTCGCCGCAGGCGACGGCCGGCAGCCCGGCCGCCGCGACCCAACTGAACAGCTGCCGCCCGTTGAAGAGCTCGACGCGATCGAAGAGCCCGCGCAGCTCCCGCCAGCGCCGCGCGAAGTAGCAGGTGGGGAACGGGACGACGGGCGTTGGCCCGCAGTCGTGCGGGTGCGCGGCGAGAACCGCGGCGCCCGCGGCGCGCGCCTGCTCCATCGCCGCCGCCGGCCCGTCGTCCATCGCGACGAGGCTGCGCAGCCCGACCGCGACGGCGTGAGCGGCGCGGTCCGGGTCCGGGTGGTTGTACGTGAGCTCGAAGCCGGGCACGAGCAGGAGCCCGTAGGCCGAGAGCGCGCGGGCGCGCTCGCGCTCGATCTCCGCGAGGTAGGCGCCGATGTTGGTGGCATCGACACACGGGCGCCCATGCCGGAGCGGCCACGGATCGTCGCGGCGGAGGACGTGGTCGGTGACGCAGAGAACATCGAAGCCGGCCGTTCCGTAGAGGTCGACAACCGCTCCGAGCGGAAGCTCACCGTCGCTCCAGGTCGTGTGCGCGTGGAGCTCGCAGAGCAGGGGGCGCGCGGCTTCGCGCATTCGCCGCCAGTCTGCCCGCGGGCTGCGACCCGGTGGGTGAACGCGTGGTGAAGATCGGGTAACGAGCCGGTCGCGCAGATCGCTTCGGCCTTGCTGGTCGCACCAGGCGCGCGGCGATGCCGCGGACTGTCTCCCGTCCGTAGGCCTGGCTGGGGTTGCCGTCGGTCAGGACGGCGATGGCGATCGAGAGCTTGCCGCGCTCGAGGCGGGCGACCTGGTGGACGAGCTGGCCGAGCGGGCTTCCGCGCCAGCCGCCTTTGAAGAAGACGCGCCAGCGCGGGCGGGCAACCTCGGCGATGCCCCACGACTGCCAGGAGACGATCGAGGCGAGGAGTCCGCGCGCGTAGGCGAGAAACCTCCTCGGAACGAGCCTGTTCAGCCCGGCGAAGAAGCGCGCCTGATCGGCGGCGGTGATCTGGGCGTACCCCCAGTACCCCGAGACGGCGAAAGCCTTCATCCCCGCCTGCCTCGCCAGGCGCTCGAGGCCGGCATCGCCGACCCGCAGGTAGACGGTCGTCGCGGCGTCGTTGTCGGAGACGCGGATCATCGAACCGAGGAGAGCCCGCTTGGCCGGGGTGAGCGGCCGGTGTGCGACCGAGAGCGAGTGGATGTAGGCGACGGCCAGCATCGCCTTGACGATGCTGGCCGCCGTGTAGCGGCGCCAGCACGCGTGGCAGCGGAGTCCGCCCGAGGTGTCGACAACGGCGAACGAGACGAGCCCTGCGCGCGCCCGGGCGAAGGCGCGGGCACGCGCGAGCGCCCTCGCCGTCGGCATCGGCTCGCGCCGAGGCGCCACTTGCGTCGGTCGCCCCGCGGTCGCCTCCGGCCGCCCCGCGCCCCGCCGGCTGAGCGTGAGCCGGGAGCGGCCGCACCCGCTCGGCAGCGGAGAGCGCGAGGACGCCCAGGAGACCGACGAGGGCGAAGAGCCGCACGTACACTGATTCGCGCAGGACTACAAAGGAGGGCACGATGGTCTCGGCCTACGTCCTCGTCTCCGTCGAGCCCGGGACGAACCAGGAGGTCGTCTCGGCCCTCGGGGGCGTGGGTGGCGTGAAGCAGGCCCATGCGTGCTGGGGGCAGCCGGACATCTTCACGTTCGTCGAGGTTGCCGACGAGAAGGCGCTCTCGGAGACGGTGCTCACGACGATCCAGGGCATCCCGGGAGTCCGGGCTACGGAGACCCACGTCGTCGCCGCGGTCTAGGCGCCGGCAGTTCGAAGCCGGGGATCGGGCTCGGGCACCTACCTCGACCTAGGCGCCTGAGCCCGACCTGTGCTTCCTCCCGCGTGAGCGTCAGCTCGTCGTTTGCTCCCCGCCGCTCTACTCTTCCACCGGCCGTTCTTCCGCCGCTGGCTCCTCCGCAGGCACCGCCTCTGCGGGCGTCTCTGCGGCCGCTGGCTTCTCCCCGGCCTGCTCCTCCGCAGACGGTTCCTCCGCGGGCGGCTCCTCCGCGGACGGCTCGGTCGACGCCTCGACGTCGGGCGTCATTTCTCGCTCAGCGCCTCTCCCAAGTCTGAGACCGATTCGGTGCGTTAGCCGCTCGATCACCGCCTCCACCTCCCTTTGAGCTTCGATGCGCTTGGTTCCGGCTGCGACCCCTTCGATCTCGCTGTTCGCGCCTCCGTGCAGGGCGCCGGGTTGGACGCGTTCGCGCCAGTCCTGCAGACGCTCCGTAGCGGTCGGTCGCGGCGAGCGGTGCAGGACGATCCGCTCTTCTTTCGGGAGGATCTCTCCGATCTCCCCGACCGGAACGACGAGGAGCAGCCTGCCGAGGAGGCCGACGCGGACGGCGATTACGTCCGGCCGGTCGCAGCGGGACGCGTACCGCACCTCCTCGACGAAGCCGACCCGGCCCTGCGGTGAGTCGACGCGAAACCCCTCGCAGCGTCGAAGCCAGTAGTCGACGTCAGAAGCAGCGCCCCTCGGGCGCTCCGGGCCGGCAGCCATCGCAGATCCTTCCTGCGGGGTGCTTTTACTCGGTTCCGCTTCGGTTGGGCCGGTTCTGATCCGTAGAGTCGTGCGCCCATCCCGTCGTCCTGGAGGAGCTGGTCTTTGTTCTGGTCGTTCTGCTACGTCGTACTTCGGCGCGTTCTCCAACTCGCCGCGTTGCGCTTTCGCTCGAAGGAGTTCAAGGAGCTGGAGATCGTGGTGCTCCGCCACGAACTCGCCGTGCTACGGCGTCAAGCTGGTCGGCCTGAGCTGACGTCTGCCGATCGAGTCTTCCTCGCCGCGGCCAGTCGTCTGCTGCCGCGAGCTAGCTGGCGGTCGTTTGTCGTCACACCGACGACACTGCTTCGGTGGCACCGCCGGCTGGTGGTGAGGCGTTGGACATACCCACGTCGAGTCGGCCGGCCAGCGATCGGCGGCGAGATCCGTGAACTCGTGTTGCGCCTCGCGCGCGAGAACCAGGGCTGGGGCTACCAGCGGATCGCCGGCGAGCTCCGCGGGCTCGGCCTGACAGTCTCGGCCACGACCGTACGCAAGCTCCTCCGACAGGCGGGTCTCGGGCCTGCCGGCGTGCGCGCTGGACTCTCCTGGCGCGAGTTCCTACGGGCGCAGGCGCACAGCATGCTCGCCGTCGACTTCTTCACGGTCGAGACCGTTTCCCTGCGGCGGCTGTACGTTCTCTTCTTCATCGAGCTTGGCAGCCGCCGGGTGCATCTCGCCGGCTGCACGGCGAACCCGAGCGGCGCCTGGGTCACCCAGCAGGCCCGTCAGCTCGCTTGGGGATTGGCGGAGCGTTCGACGTCGGTGCGCTTTCTGATCCGGGATCGCGACAGCAAGTTCACGCGTGACTTCGACATCGTCTTCCGAAGCGAAGGGATCGAGATCGTCCGCACGCCGGTGCGAGCGCCGAAGGCGAACGCGGTTGCCGAGCGCTTCGTCCGCACCGTCCAAGCGGAGTGTCTCGACTGGCTCCTGATCCTCAACCGCCGCCATCTCGAACGGGTGCTCCGCGTCTTCGTCGAGCATTACAACGGCCACCGGCCACACCGAGCGCTCAACCTGATGCCGCCCGACCCGCAGCGGCCACTACTCCGCCTCGCGACCTCATCGGCACCAGACCACCTCGCGCGCCGAGATCTACTGGGCGGGCTGATCCACGAATACGGCTTCGCAGCATGAGAACCGGATTCGCGCACCCCACACGGCGTGGGCGTCGGAGACGACGAGCTGTTCCCCGGTGAGGCCGCGCGCGACTAGCGAGCGGAGGAAGCTGCACCAGGCGTCGGTGGGCCTCGCCGACGTCGAGTGCGATCACCTCGCGAGCGGACTCGTGCACGCAGTAGGCGAGCACCAGCGCCTTGCGCACGACGCGGCCCGAGTCGCGGACCTTCTCGACCTCGGCGTCAAGCCACAGGCACGGGTAGCGGCCCTCGAGTAGCCGGTGGCGGAAGGCATCGACCTGCTCGTCGAGACCCTGGCAGATCCGGGAGACCTCGCTCTTCGAGATCCGCAAGCCGAGCGACTCGACCACCTGGTCGACCTTGCGGGTCGCGAGACGCCGGCGATGTACGACTCCTGCACGACCGAGACGAGCGCCTGCTCTGAGCGCCGCCGCGGCTCCAGGAATGACGGGAAGTAGCTGCCGCGGCGCAGCTTCGGGATCTGAAGCTCGAGCTCGCCCGTACGCGTCGCCCACGGCCGCGCCGGTGGCCGTTTCGGTGCGTCAGTCGCCCCTCCGGCGCCCGCTTGCCGCCGGCGGAGGACCGCCAGCTCGTGCCGCAAGACGAGAATCTCCAGCTCCTTCGAGCGGCGCGGCCGCGCCAGCAGCCACGCCAGCGCGAACAGGTTGCGGACGACGAGATACACGAACGACCAGAGCAAGCAGCCCTCCCTCGAGCACGACAGAGCAGCCAACCCTGCCAGCCCAACGCCGCGGAGGGCGGCGTACGAGTTTGCGAACCCTACGCGCAAACACGACCGCGCTGAGAAGACGCTGCTCAGGCTGCTCTGACTCGCCGCTCGCCGCTTCGCGGCTTAGTGGTCTCGCTCCGGAGTTCGCGCACGTATTCGCAGCTCCCATAATGCGGGCGCGGAGCCGGCGCCGGCGCAGATGACTGCGAGTCGTCCGTCGCGGCAGTGAGCAGATCAGCCGCGCAGACTCCTCCCATCAGGCGAAACGAGCAGCGCGTTCGGTCGATGCGGCCTGCCGACGCCGCAGTGGCCAGGTCGCATGAATAGGGGCAGCGGGCGCGCGGCTGCTGGATCTCCACAGAAGGAGCGACGCGGGACCCGATCACGCCCCGGCCGCGAGCGCAACGACGCCGGCGAGCGTCACCAGCACGCCCGCGTCCTGGGTGCGGGTGAGCCGCTCGTGCAGCACCACGCGCGCGAGCAGCACGGTCACGGCCGGATACAGGGCGCCGAGGACGCCCACCACGCTCAATAACCCGCGCCCGGTGGCGAGCACGAACAGCAGGTTCGCGAGCAGGTCGAAGAAGCCGATGGCGGCGATCGCGCCGACGGCGGCCGGTGCCAAGGGCAGCCCGGGGCGGCGAACCGCGCAGGCCGCCAGCAGCAGGAGCACCTCGGGCGTGCGCGCGGCCAGCAGTACCCAGGCGACGTCGCCGCTCTCCTCCGCCCGGTCCATCCCGGCGAAGAAGGACCCGAAGCCGACCGCGGCGAGCAACGCGAGCAGTACGGCGGTCCGGCCGGTGCGGCGTGCCTGGGCGGCGGGCCCCGTCGCCTCGCGCCCCGCGAGCACCACGCCGACCATGGCGAGCGCCATCCCGAACACCTGCAGCGTGCGCGGCCGCTCGCCCGACGCGAGCCCGACGAGCACGGGGATCACGGCCCCCGTCGCCGACAGCGGCGCCACGATGCTCATCGTCCCGATCGCGAGCGCCCGATAGAACGCGGTCAGCCCCAGCAGGCCGAGCATCCCCGAGCCGACCGCCCACGCCGTCGCCGCCGCGTCATGCCCGATCGGTGCGCCCGCCGCGATCGCCGCGCCCAGCACCACAAGCGCGAAGCCCTGCGAGAGCACCAGAACGGACAGCAGCGAGTGCCGCCGGCTCTGAAAGCCGCCGAGGAAGTCCGATAGCCCCCACGCCAGCGAGGAAGCGAGCGCGAGGACCGCGGCCAGCATGGCCGCCAGGCTAGTCCCCGGCCAGTTCGCCAGATCCATCAGCCGGAACGCGGGCTCCGCGCCGAACACGGGCTTGTAGTGGCGCGCGCGCTCGCTCGAGACCTCTCTCATAGCGGCAGCCTCCGACGCCCCAGCGCGAGACTCCGACGCGCCCCTCAGGCGCATGGGCGGTTCTGCCGTGCTCGAGGATCTCGATCGGCGGAAGAACCGGCGCGCGGACCACTCACGAAACGGGGCGTCGTCCGTAGCGCTGAGCCCGTACCGCGCGATTTCATACCCAGTAGTGACGACAGAGGGGCCGGCGCGGGGCTAGCCTCTCGTCGCATCTCAGCGTCCGCCGAGGAGGCTCACATGTCCTGCATCGTTTCCCATACCATCCCATCCGCGCCATGACACAGCCGACCTGCGTCGTCGTCCGCGGTGGCGCTACCTACTCCGGTGCCCAGGGCTTCGCCTACTTCGAGGGCATCTCGGCACAGACCGCGGGCGCCCGTGGGCTCAGCATGCACCTCCTGACGGTGCCGCCCGGTGTCGCCGCCCGCCCACACCTGCACGAGCAGCACGAGACCGCGATCTACGTGCTCAGCGGCCGCGCCGAGATGCGCTACGGCGAGGGGCTGCGCGAGCGCCTCGAGGCGAACGCGGGCGACTTCGTCTACATCCCCGCCGGGATGCCGCACCTGCCGGCCAACCCCAGCGACAGCGAGCCCTGCACGGCGATACTCGCGCGCACCGACCCGAACGAGCAGGAGAGCGTGGTGCTGCTCGACGAGGACGGCCACCGGCCGGGATAGTCCGTGACAGCGCGGGCGAGACTCGGTGCTGCCTTCGCTGAAGGCAGCAGTCTCTGGCGCCTCGTCCCGATGGGCTCCGCGCTACCGAGTTGGAGACCACCGGGCGTCTTGAGGGGGCATCCCGGAGCTCGTCGGACGCTCGGTTTCGCAGCGGGAGCGGTCGTCCGATTGCGGTCGGCCTGGTAGGGCAGCCGCCTGTTCTGCTGTCCCATGGGAGGAGGTCCCATGACCGTGCTGTCCGTGCTGGATTCCGCGGGGAGGCGTCGCTCGCCGGCGACCATGCCCGGCTATCACGCCGGACGGGCGCCCCGGAACAAGGGCATGCGCTACCCGGCCGACCCGCCGACGGTGGAGGAGATCGTGGCGGTGATGCGCCAAGCCGCCGACGACCGTCACGGCTGGCGGCTGCGCGCGATGATCGTCGTGCTGTGGCGCGGCGGGCTGCGCATCCAGGAGGCGCTCGCGCTCGCCGAGCACGACCTCGACTCTCGGCGCGGGTCGCTGCTCGTCCGCAACGGTAAGGGCGGCAGGCGCCGAGAAGTCGGGATGGACAAGTGGGGCTGGGAGCAGCTGCGCCTATGGCTCACCGCACGCGCCGAGCTGCCCGTCGGGCCGCTGTTCTGCATCATCGCCGGCCCAACCCGCGGGCGACCGTGGTCGAGCGCGGCGGTTCGCTCCGAGCTCCGCAGACTCGCCGCGCGGGCAGGCGTCCGGCGTCGGTTCGCACCGCACCAGCTGCGCCATGCGGCTAGCCCGGGAAGGCGTCCCGCTCAACATCATCCAGCGCCAGCTCGGGCATGCCAATCTCGGCACGACCTCGATCTATCTGCAAGGAATCGACCCCGAAGAAATCATCGCCGCCGTCCGCGCGCGACGGGCGCCGATGATGTCGGCCAGCGCCGGGCTCCGACTCTAAGCGACCGCAGCGCCCTAGCGGGAGCGCCCCCGGCGCTCCCGCTTCCTCAGGCGCGAGCAGGCGTCTGCGCCCCGACCCCAGCGCTCGCGCCGCTCATCCGGAGCGAGCGTGTGTAGAGCGTCAGCCGAGACGCCCGCTCGTCGCGTAGAGCGGGAATCGGCGCAGAGCGACGCGACCCCTACCCGAGTACGAGAGTGAGGACGACGATGATGACGACGACGCTCTGAAGCGAGTGCACGACGATCCCCATCCACGCGCTCTGGAACCGCCGCGAGGGATAGGCGAGGGCGAAGATGTCGATCAGCGTGGTTGGGATCACCCATGGCTCGTGCAGGTGGTAGAGCGCGAACAGCACCCCATTGGCGACAAAGTCGCCCCTTCCAAAGACGCCCCGCATTCGCGGCAGCAGCAGCCCCCGCCAGAGCAGCTCCTCGCCGAGCACCGTGTTGAAGACGGAGAGCACGACGGCCACCGCGTACCAGCCCCACTCTCCCCGGAAGAAATCCTCGCCACGGTCGGAGCTCAGGAACTCGGCGAAGTCCCTCGACACGGATCCCGTGATTCCCGGTATGGCCGCCTCGATCGCGGAGAGCACCACGAAGGGCAACACCCACAACCACACCCTTCCACCCACGCGGCCCGTCCTCGGATCGCGGGGAGGCCGCAGCCACAGGGCCTCGCGTACGCGCGACCAGCGGAGTGTCCCCAGCTCGCGCCACGTGAGGATCAAGACGAGCACGAACTGCCAGACGAGCCCTGCAGTGAGCAGAAGGAGGAGAGCCTTCAGTAAGGGCTCATCGCCACCGAGCTGATCCTCGAGCCAGGGAGCGACGACCCAAGCGAGAGCGCCCATCGGAATGGCCGCTGCTGCCCAGACCGCGAGGATCTGAGCGAGCGAGTATTGCCCTACCCCGGCCGCCGCCGCCGGGACACTCTCTACGACGACCTGGTCGGTGTCCGTCAGCAACTGGATCAGGCGACGGAGTAACGCCGCAAGCCAGAAACGGACGGCAAGAGCCATACCGCTCGCGGCGTAGGCACATACGATCCGGCGAATGCTGGGGTTTCCAGGTAGACCCGATGAACTCGAGCCGCTGCTCGTCGAGCAGCTCGCCTACTACCGCGCCATCGCCGCGGAGTACGAGGACCACGCAATCCCCGGGCCGGGCGGCAACGAGGTGGTTGCGGCGCTCGATTGCTTCCGGCCGGCCGGCCGTGTGCTCGAGCTTGCATGCGGCACCGGCGTGTGGACCGAGCTGCTGCTCCGTCATGCGACGAGCGTCACCGCTGTGGACGCGTCTCCGGAGATGCTGGCCATCGCCTCGGCCCGGGTTAGTGACGAGCGTGTGCGCTTCATCCAGGCCGATCTCTTCACGTGGGCGCCAGACCGTCGCTACGACGTCGTCTTCTTCGGCTTCTGGCTCTCACACGTGCCCCTTGAGCGCTTCGAGTCTTTCTGGTCGCTCGTTTCCGACTGCATGGAAACCGATGGACGCGTGTTCTTCGTCGATGACGGCTACCGGACGCCCGACGAGCTGATCTACGGCGATTCGTCCTCGATTATCCGTCGCCGCCTTAGCGACGGTGCGTCGTACCGCGCCGTGAAGGTTCCCTACGAGCCGAAACGCCTCGAAGAGCGGCTTGAGGGCCTGGGATGGCGGGTCACGGTTACTCCGACGTCCGGTCCATTCTTCTGGGGAGCCGGCACGCGCGAAATCGCCAATCCCTCCTAGGGGACGACTTCGGCCTTGGGGAAGAGCCTCGGGCCGAGTTGGGGATCGCGATCCGCGAGGGCTCGCTCGATGCGGTCCGCCGCCCGTGGGAGGAACGGGTGGAGCTCGCGCGCGATCGTCTGGCAAGCGTCAAGGAGAACGGCGAGGACGCCATCGAGGCGTGCGGTCACATCACGGTCGCCAGCTCGCTCGGCCTTCGCCAGCTCCCACGGCTGCGTCGTCGAGACGAAACGGTTGGCCTCGCCCACGACGGTCCAGAGGGACGCGGCCGCCGCACGGAAGTCGAAGCGGTCGAGAGCGACGTCGATCGCATCGGTCGTCTGCGCGACAGCGGCGAGTAGCGCCCTCGCCTCGCCGGGCACCTGTGCCCTGGGAGCGCGTCCGTCCGGACGAAACCGCCTGAGGAGGGTGACGGTGCGGTTGATGAGGTTGCCGAGGCCGTCGGCGAGCTCGTTCGCGCGCGCCGCGAGAAGCTCCTCACGGAAGTCGGCGTCGCCGGAGCGCGGCACGTCGCGGATGAACCACCAGCGGAGCGCGTCGCCGCCGTAGCGGGCGGCGAGCTCGACGGGGGCCACGCTCGTCGTTCGCGACTTCGAGAGCTTCTGCCCGCCGACGGTCAGGTAGTCGTGGACGAAGATCGCGGTCGGCAGCGGCTGCCGAGCCGAGAGGAGGATCGCCGGCCAGTAGATCGCGTGAAAGCGGATGATCCCCTTGCCGATCACGTGGATGCGCTCCTCCCCCTGCTCCCACCAGCTGCGGTAGAGGTCGCCTCCGGTTCCGAAGTCGAGCGCGGTGATGTAGTTGGCGAGCGCGTCGAACCAGACGTAGATCACCTGGGTCTCGTCGCCGGGCACGGGGATGCCCCAGCTACGCGCCCGTCCCCGCGAGCGGGAGACGCTGAAGTCGGCGAGCCCGCCGTCGATGAAGCGCAGTGCCTCGTTCCGCCGGTGCTTCGGCTCGATCCGAAGCCGACCACTCGCGATTAGAGAGTGGAGCTCGTCCTGGTAGCGCGAGAGGCGGAAGAACCAGTTGCGCTCGGCGATGTGCTCAGGCACCGTGGCGTGCTCCGAGCAGAGGCCGTCCACGAGTTCGTCCTCCGCGAGGAACGCCTCGCAGCCCGTGCAGTAGAGACCGTCGTAGTCGCGCTCGTAAAGGTCGCCCGCCGATGCACACGCTTGCCAGAGGCGCTTGACGCCGGGGTGGTGCCGCGGATCGACGCTCGTGCGGATGAAGTCGACGTAGGAGAGCGCGAGCGGGTCACGGAGTGCGGCGAACCGCTCCGCCTTCACGTTCACGAACTCCGCCACGGGCAAGCCTGCCGCCTCTGCCGCCTCGACGTTTTTCAACGAGTTGTCGTCGGTGCCGCTGAGGAAGCGGACGTCCTCGCCTCGAAGCCGACGGTGACGCGCGAGTATGTCTGCCTGCACGCACTCGAGCGCGAACCCGAGGTGCGGATCGCCATTGACGTACGGGATTGCTGTCGTGATGTAGAAGCGTGGCTTGCTCATCGGTGCCTTCCTTTCTGGCTTTTCGAGGCCAGCCACTGATGAGCGCCGACCCCGATAATGGTGGGGCCGGTCCGACAGGAGAGAAACTAGTGCGCGCCGACTGGCCCTGAACGCAGGGCCATCATCGAAACCAGTGCGGCGTGCGCGATCACGGTCGCACGATAGCGCCTATCGATCCGGAGCACGTTTTCCAGGGGTGAGCGCGGCAGAGCAGCGCGGACGCTCGGCAACGGCTCAAGCTATCTCGCGATCATCGCGATCGACCAACGCGAGCACCGCCCCCATCGCGTCCGCACTCCCTGGCGGTCCACCCGGGCAGCAAACGGGCAGCAAACGTCCGAGATCGGCCTCGCTCAACCATGCTGTGTAGCCTCGCTGGGTAGCCGTGTCTGTCCGATGCACGGCTGAGAGTGCGAGGCGGCGGCAGGATGACCCCCAAACAAGCTGGCGGGTTTCGGCCCTGCCTTCTTTTGGACCTGTCTCCCGCCGTCGCTTCGCTCGA
>JBKPFP010000492.1:0-5599 GCA_046744435.1 Actinomycetota bacterium
TACGAGATCAGCAAAGACGTGTACGGTCGCACGCACCCGAGCACTCGGTTGCCGACGAAGGTCGGATAGGCCGGCCCGATGCCGGCGATGCGCGTTCTCGTTGTGGAAGACGACTTGAAAATGGCCGCTCTTCTTTCTCGGGGGCTCACCGAGGAAGGGCTTGCGGTCGAGGTGGTTCGCACGGGCGAGGACGCCCTCACGATGGCGGCGGCCAGGGAGTACGACGCGATCGTGCTCGACGTCATCCTCCCAGGCATGGACGGCTTTACGGTTTGTCGCCGGCTCCGCACAGCGGGGAGATGGGCCGCCGTGCTCATGCTGACCGCGCGGGACGGCATCGAGGACCTGACCGAGGGGCTCGACGCGGGCGCCGACGACTACCTGACGAAGCCCTTCTCCTTCGCCGAGCTCCTCGGACGTCTCCGCGCTCTCGAGCGTCGTCCCGCGCTCTGAGGGACTCGCTCCGCTCTAGCGCTTCTGCTCGCGGCGCTCGAACTCGAGCATCAGGCGTCGGAGGAGCGCGTTGAGCCTCTCCTTCTCGCGGTCGCTGAGCGCTGCCGCGATCAAGGCCTCCTTCTCGGCCTGGGCGTCGACCGACTCGTCCCAGGTTTTGCGGCCCTTCGCCGTCAGCTCGACGAGGACGCCGCGTCGGTCGCTCGGGTCGCGCAAGCGCCGCAGGAGGCCCCGCGACTCCAGCTGATCGAGCCTGTTCGTCATCGCCCCGCTCGAGCAGTCGCACCTCTCGGCGAGCTGCCCGGCCGACCTCCTGTAGGGCGGGCCGGCGCGCGAGAGCGAGCCGAGGACATCCCATTCGCCGTGGCTCAGGCCGTACTCCGAGAGCGTCTCCTCGAGGCTGCGCTTGAAGCGCCTGTTGAGGCCGTTGATGCGGTTGACGATCCCCTCGACCGCCTTGTCGAGGTGAGGGAGGCCCCAGAACTCGTGTGCCTCGTCGAGCCAGCGGTCGACGTGATCCCGTTCCTGTTGTTTCTCTTTTACTGCCATGTTGAAATTCTCCATCGAAAGTGTCTTGACGTCAAGACACTAGCATGTTAGCCTCTAAGTACTTCGATCTCAAGATACTTCAGATGGAAGGAGGCCGGATGTTCCCAGTGGACGTGCACACCCAGAACCTGCTCCACCAGGAGCGCGTGGAGCGCCTTCGGCTGGACGGCCGCCCCGGGCCCAGGAAGCAGCGGCCCGTTCGCCCAGAGCGACCCGTGCCTCGGCTCCGGCCGGCGCCGAACCGCTTCGCCGTCTAGCTCCTAGAGGCAGCCGCTCAACGGCGTAGGGTTGCCTGCGTGGTCGTCGAGACGACACAGCGCCCACGAGGGCCGTATTCGCTCGCCGTCTCGGCGCGCCTCTCGTCGGATGCGACCCGGCGCTTCCGCGACCGCACGCTGACCGCAGTGCACTGGGTCGCCGGGCGGCCGGAGCGCGTCTCGGCCTCCCAGCGAAGCGACGGCACGCTCGTCCTGCGCGCGCCCAGCGAGGAGGCCTTCGAGGGCCTGCGCTTCGTGCTCGCGTGCGACGACGACCACAGCGAGTTCCTCCGCCGCTTCGCGAGCGACCGGCTGCTCGCGGGCCCGATTCGCCACCTGCGCGGGCTGCGGCGCCTGCGCACCGCCACCGTGACGCAGGCGCTTCTGCGCGCGGTCGCCGGCCAGCTGATCAAATCGAGCGAGGCGCGCGAGATCGAGCGCCGACTGATCCGCGCGACGACGCCGCCGCACCTCGACCTGCACGCGCCGCCGCTGCCGAAGCATCTCGGGCGCTTCTCGCCGCCCGAGCTGCAGCGGTTCGACCTTCCATCCCGCAAGGCGAGCGCAATCGTCCGCCTCTGCCGGACGCTCGACGTCGAACGGCTTCGCCGCGTGCCGACGGATGCCGTCGTGAAGCGGCTCGGCCGGGAGCGAGGAATCGGCCCGTGGTCGATCGGCGTCATCTGCCTCGAGGGCCTGGGGCGCACAGAGCACGGCCTCGTCGGCGACCTCGGCCTGCTCAAGCTGTGCTCTGCGATTCACGGCCGGTGGGTCGAAGCGGAGGAGACTGCCGAGCTGCTCGCGCGCTACGAGGAGTGGGCCGGGCTCGCCTGCGTCTACCTGATGGCGGGCGCCGCGCGCGGCCTCGTGCCGGTCAAGCTGAGCACGCCCCAGGTGCGGCGCGCCCGCATAAGAGCCCGGTACGCCGCCTAGAATCGCCGCAATGGCCGTCGACGGCCGGCGCATCGCAATCCTCGGCGGAGGCAAGATCGGCGAGTCGCTTCTCGCCGGCCTCCTCAGCTCGGGCTGGCGCAAGCCGGACGAGATCGTCGTCACCGGTCGCCGCGAGGAACGGATCAAGGAGCTCGCCGAGACCTACTCGGTCGAGACGACGCTCGCGAACGGCGAGGCGGCCGCGAGCGCGGGTTTTATCGTCATCGCCGTCAAGCCGCAAGACTTCGACGTCCTGCTCGGCGAGGTGGCGCCCGTGATCTCGCCCGAGCAGACGGTCCTCTCCATCGCGGCCGCGGTACCCACCGCGCAGATCGAGCAGCGCCTGGCGGACGGCGTGCCCGTGCTGCGCGCAATGCCGAACACGCCGGCGACCGTGCACGAGGGCGTCGCGGGACTCTGCGCGGGGGCCCATGCGAACGACGAGCACCTCGCCGCAGCCCAGGAGGTGCTCGAGCACGTCGGTCGCGTCGTCCAAGTGCCCGAGCCGTACATGGATGCCGTGACCGCGGTCTCCGGCTCCGGCCCAGCGTACTTCGCGCTCCTGGCCGAGGCGATGATCGAGGCGGGGATCCTGCTAGGCCTCTCGCGCGAGGTCTCGACCGAGCTCGTCGTGCAGACGATGTTCGGGACGGCGAAGCTCCTCCGCGACGAGGGCATGCACCCGGTCGAGCTGCGCGAGATCGTCACGTCGCCCGGCGGGACGACGATCCGCGCGATCCGCGAGCTCGAGCGCGCGGGTGTGCGCGCCGCGTTCCTGAACGCGATCCAGGCGGCGATGGAGCGCTCGCAGGAGCTCGCGCGGGGCGAGTCCTGAGGAAGGTCTTCGACAGCACCGACGAGGCGCAGCGGGTGGCGGCCGAGCTGCTCGTCGCAGCGGCGAAGCGCGGTGACGACATCGCTCTCTCCGGAGGCTCGACGCCCGGCCCGGCGTACGAGCTGGCCGCCCAACTCGAGCCCGACTGGGGCCCGGCGACGATCTGGTGGGTCGACGAGCGCTGCGCGCCGCCGGACGACGAGCGCTCGAACTACCGGCTCGTCCGGGAGACGCTGCTCGAGCGGCTCGAGCGCCCGCCGCACGCGGTGCACCGGATCCGCGGCGAGCTCGATCCCGAGCAGGCTGCGGAGGGGTACGACCGCCTGCTCCACGGCGTTCGGCTCGGGCTCGCGTTCCAGGGGATGGGGGCGGACGGGCACACCGCGTCGCTCTTCCCGGGCTCACCCGTGCTCGAGGAGCGGGAGCGGCGGGCCGTCGCGGTGTCGCAAGCCGATATCGAGCGCGTGACGATGACGCTGCCCGTTCTGTCCGCGGCGAGACAGGTCGTCTTCCTCGTGCTAGGCACGGAGAAGGCGGACGCGGTTGCCCGCGCCTTCGGCGCAGAGCCGGATCGTGCCCTCCCGGCCGCTCTGCTGCGTTCGCAGGAGGGCGAGACGATCGCCCTGCTCGACCGCGCCGCAGCCGCCAAGCTTGACAACTAACCCCCAATCCCTATATGTAGGCAAAGCAATGCCGCCGGATACGGCCCCGAACCCTCCGGACGTGCTGACTCTCGAGCAACCAGAGCAGCTGAAGGCACTCGGGCATCCGTTGCGGCTCCGCGTGCTCGAGATGCTCGGCGGCGAGGCGGACGAGGCGCTCACGAACCGCGAGCTCGCCCAGCGGCTCGGCGTCGATCCCGGTCACCTGCACTTCCACGTTCGTATGCTCCTCCGCGCGGGCTTGATCGAGCGCGCCGACGGCGGCAAGGGGCGCGAGAAGCCGTACCGGGCCCGCGCCCGCACCGTCCGCGTCGCCCCTCAGCTGCTCTCGTCGCGACTGACGAGCGACCTGCAGGCGGCCATGCTCGACGAGGTGCAGCGTGCCTTCTCGGCCAGGCAGGAAGGCACCTTCCGCAGCGCTCAGGTCACGGCGCGGGTGACGATGGACCAGGCCCTGGAGCTGATCACGGAGCTGGTCGAGAAGGCCCGGGACATGGAGAATCCGGCCACGGAGCCGCTCGTCATCACCGCCGTCATGCATCCGCCCTCGCGGCAGTAGGCAGCAGCGGCGAAGAGAGCTCGGCGGCGAGGCCCCGCCGCTCGGCGAGCGCCTGGAGCACGATCACCGTGTCCGCGACGGGGATGTCCTCGAGGTACTCGTGCCGCGTTTCGAAGGACGCGAGCACGCTCGCGACCGCGTCGACATAGCCAACCCCCTCCGCCGCTGAGATCGCCGCCAGGGCGTCGGCGACGTCGCCGGGAAAGTCCTCGCGTCCGCGGAGGAGAGCTGCCACGGGACGCGTGTCCTCGTCGCGACCGAGGATGAGCAGCGCCAGACAGCCCGCGTAGCGCCCGATGGGCGTCTCGGCGCCGGCCGCGCCCGCGTCGAGCGCCCAGCGGGCGGCATCCTCGGCGGCCGGCCAGTCGCCGGCCAGCACCAGCGACTTCATCGCTCCGATCGGCCTCCCCCAGCTGCCCGGCGGCGCGTCGGCGAAGCTCTCGCGGTACCGCTCGGCCGCACGCCGGAACCAGTCGGCAGCCTCGTCGGGCCGGCTCTGCATGAGCAGACTCAGGCCCGCCCCGCCGGCGGCATTGCCCAGGCGCGTGAGCTGCTTCTGCCGCGCGTCTGCGTCGACCGCTTCGGGAAGCCGAGCCTCGCCGCCGCGGTAGCGCTCGACCTCGCGCTCGGCGTGAGCGGCCCAATCCTCCACGCCGCGAAATCTAGACTCTCGTCGTGGCCGGCCCCGTCACCGAGTTCCGTCTCGAACGCATCGATGCGCAGGTCGGGACCGTCGGGGTCGTGACCATGCACAACGGCGACGCAGAGCGGCCGAACGTCTTCGGCCGCGAGGCGCTCGAGTCGCTGGCCACGCTGCTGCCGGAGCTCGAGGCCGGGGGCTTCGCCGCGCTCGTCGTCACCGGCAAGCCGGGCAGCTTCTCGGCCGGGGCCGACGTGGACGCTTTCCCGCGCCTCTCCTCACCCGAGGAGGCGATCGAGGCGAGCAGGGCTGGACACGACCTTTTCGGCCGCATTCGTTCTCTGCCCTACCCGACGGTCGCGGCGATCAACGGCATGTGTCTCGGCGGCGGCGTCGAGCTGGCGCTGCACTGCGACTACCGGGTGATCGCGGGCGATGTCCGCCACTTCGCCTCGCCGGAGTGCATGCTCGGGTTCGTGCCGGGCTGGGGCGCGACCCAGCTGGCGCCGCGCCTCGCCGGCGCCGAGGCGGCGATCAAGCTGATCGTCCTCAACCCGATGCGCCAGAACAAAATGCTCGACGCCCACGCCGCCCTCGAGCTGGGGTTCGTCGACCGCGTCGTCGAGCCGGAGCGCCTGCTCGAGGAGTCGATCGCGATCGCCGCGGAGCAGCCGGCGCGAGAGGAGGCCGATCTCGGCGACGCCGACAAGG
>JBKPFP010000293.1:0-2880 GCA_046744435.1 Actinomycetota bacterium
TCCTGCGGGGACAACGGCGCGCCGGGCTTCCCCTGCGGGAACATCTCCCTGAACCGCCGCGCGACCGGCTCCGGCACGAGCTCGTCGACGTTGCCGCCGAAGGACGCGACTTCCTTCACCCCGCTCGAGGAGACGAAGCTGTACTGCGGGTTGGACATGAGGTAGACCGTCTCCACGTCGGGCGCCAGCGTGCGGTTCAGATGGTTCATCTGGAACTCCCACTCGAAGTCGGAGATCACGCGCAGGCCCTTGACCATCGTCCTGGCGCCCCAGCGCTTGGCGAACTCGACGACGAGCTCCGCGAAGACGTCGACCTCGACGTTGTCCTGGTCGCGTAGCGCCTCTTCGAGGAAGCCGACGCGCTCCTCGACGGAGAACATCGTGTGCTTGTGGCTCGGCTCACGGACGACGCCGACGACGACGCGGTCGAAGATCTGGGCCGCGCGGCGGATGATGTCGAGGTGGCCGAGCGTGACCGGGTCGTAGCTGCCCGGGCAGATCGCCGTGCGCAGGTCGTTCGGAGTCACGGGCGCTCGAGAAGGGTGATCCGGGCCGAGCCGTAGGTACGGCTCGTGCGCTCGGCGAGCGGCGCCAGCTCGGGATGGTCGCGCGCGGACGTCTCGACGACGACGAGTCCGTCCTCCGTGAGCAGCGCTGGCAGGTAGGTGGCGAGCATGGGCTGGAGCGCGTCGAACATCCGGTACGGCGGGTCGACGAGGACGAGATCGTAGCGCCTGCCCGCCGCCGCCTCGGCCGCGAGAGCGCGGCGGGCATCCGTCTTGAGGATCGTCGCCCCCTTCAGGCCCAGCTTCTCGAGGTTGCGCTCGATGGTGCGCTGGGCGTCGCGGTCGGACTCGACGAAGACCGCGGACGCGGCTCCTCGGGACAGAGCCTCGAGGCCCATGGCGCCGGAGCCGGCGAAGAGGTCGAGCACCGCAGTCTCGTCGACGGGGCCGATGAGGTTGAACGCCGCCTCCCGCACGCGGTCGCCCGTCGGCCGCGTGTCGCCCTTCGGCGCGAAGATGCGCGCCCCTTTGCGGCTGCCCGCGATGATCCTCATGCCGGTATTTCTAAAGCGCTACACGCGGATGAGCCAGGCGCGCCGCGAGACCTCGATCTCGTCGTCGTACCCGCCTGCGAACAACACGGTGCCGTCCCGGAGCAACGTCGCAGACGCGAAGGCAAGGCGCGCGCCGGTCGAGCCGATCCAACCGAACCGCCGACGTTGTGCGTTGTAGACCTCGACCGCCTGGCTGCCGCCTGCGACCAGGACCGCCCCGGGGCGCACCGCTACCGCGGAACCGTCCAACTTGAAGCGCGCGTTGATCATTCGCCCGGTCGCGTTGAAGCGATGTGTGCGCGGGTCGTAGATCTCCGCGGACGAATAACGGCCGTGGAAGTCACGCGCGTCGGAGCCCCCGAGCACGAGCGCCCGACCGCGCGGTAGCGCGACCACCGCATGCTTGTGGCGGGGGATCCGCAGCCGCGCCACCAGGGTGAATCTCCGCGTCCGCGGGTCGAAGAGCTCGGCGCTTCGCACGACGCGCCCACTGCCGTCGTTGCCGCCCACGACGAGCACCCTGCCGTTCGAGAGCCGTGCCCCGGCGTGAGCGCTGCGAGCCGTCTTCATCGGCCCGGTGAAGCTGAAGCTGCGCGTCCGGGGATCGTAGATCTCCGCGCTGCGCAGCGAGCCCGCCGCGCCGGAGCCACCGGCGATCAGGACGCGGCCGCCCGGCAGCGGCGCGGCGACCGCGCCTCCTCGTGCCGCCCGCATGTGGCCGACGGAGACGAACCTTCCGGTCGCCGCCTCGTAGAGCTCGGCGCTCGCCGTGGGCTTCCGCCCGTCCCAGCCGCCGGCGACGAGCACGTCGCCGCTCGGCAGGCGCGTCGCCGTGTGGCCCACGCGTGGCCGGCTCATTCGCGGCCCGCTCTCGAAGCGGTTCGTCCCTGGGTCGTACAGCTCGGTCGTGGCGCCCCGCTCGTCCAGCTCGCAGCCGTCGACGGTGCAGCCGCCGGCGATCAAAACCTTGCCGGAGAGGAGAAGCGTCGCCGAATGGACGGCTCGCGGCACCTTTAGGGACGGCGCGGGAGTAACGCCGGCGCCGCCGCCCACGGCCAGCGGCACGACAAGAGCTGCAAGCAGCACCCTCATCTGGACCGTCTACAACCCTCAGCCGCTCGACGTTCCCGGCCTCAGGCCTGCAGCTCGCGCCCCGCGAAGACGAGGTCCACCTCCTCGTCGATCGGCCCCTCGTAGTCGACGAGCTCCTCGGCCCACCCCCGCGCCTCCTCGAGCAGCTTGCGGTCGGCTCGCAGGCGCGTGAAGCGCAGGTCGGAGAGCCCGGCCTGCCGCGTCCCGAGGAGCTGGCCCTCACCGCGGATCTCGAGGTCGGTCTCCGCAAGCTCGAAGCCGTCGTTCGAGGCGACGAGCGCCTCGAGGCGCGCCTGGGCCGAGTCCGTCAGCGCCTCCCTCGGTCGCGAGACGAGCAGGCAGTACGACTGCTCGGCGCCCCGCCCGACACGGCCGCGCAGCTGGTGCAACTGGGCGAGCCCGAAGCGGTCGGCCTCCTGGACGATCATGATCGTGGCGTTCGGCACGTCGACGCCGACCTCGATCACGGTCGTAGCCACGAGGACGTCCAGCTCGCGGGCCTTGAAGCTCGCCATCAGCTCGCGCCGCTCGGCCGGCTTCAGTCGCCCATGCAGGAGCCCGACGCGGTACCCCTTCAGCTCGCCTTTACGCAGCCGCTCCGCTTCGCGCTCGGCCGCGCGCGCCACCGACGTCTCCGACTCCTCGATCAGCGGGCAGACGACGTACGCCTGCCGCCCCGCGTCGAGGTGCTTGCGCAGCCGCCGGTACGCCTCCGACGAGCGCTCCTC
>JBKPFP010000133.1:0-6225 GCA_046744435.1 Actinomycetota bacterium
CGCCAGCCGAGTCTTGCCCGAGCCGCCGGGGCCGGTGAGTGTGACGATGCGATGCGAGTCGAGCAGCGCGAGCACTTCCGCAAGGTCTCGTTCGCGTCCGACGAACGGTGTCGGCTGCACCGGAAGGTTCGTCTGGTCGACACTCCTCAGCGGCGGGAACTCATCGCCGTCGAGCTGGTACAGCCTCTCAGGGGCTGCAAGGTCCTTGAGCCGATGCACGCCGAGGTCATGCAGGCGATCTGAGCCGGCGAGATCGCGCGTTGCTTGCGAGACGAGAATCTGGCCGCCGTGACCGGCAGCGGCGATGCGCGCAGCCCGATGCACGTCGATGCCGACGTATCCCTCTTCGGTCATCATCGGCTCGCCCGTGTGCAATCCCATGCGCACTCGGATCGGTCCGTCGGCGAGCGCTTCGCGCGCCGCCTCCGCCGCAGCCAGCGCGTCGGACGCCTTCGCAAACGCTACGAAGAATGAGTCTCCCTGTGTGCCTACCTCGATGCCGCCGTGGCGAGCGAACTCCTCGCGCAGCATGCGATGGTGCTCGGTCAGAACGTACGCGTACCCCTCGCCGAGCTCCTGCAGAAGCCGCGTCGAGCCTTCGATGTCTGTGAATAGAAACGTGACGGTGCCAACTGGAAGCGACACGGCAGGACGCACGCGCTCGACCATAGCGGGTGATTCCAGGAAGGCGTCTAGACGAGCGTTTCGCGGGTCAGCTGGGCGACCGCGTCCATCTCGATCTCAGCGCCCGTCACCTCGCGCAGCATCTCGTCCGCCTGCATGCTCATCCCGGTCGCCCAGAGCTCCCGGAGCAACGAGCCAGCCTCTCGGTTCGTGAACCAGTCGCTCCCGTAGCGCTCACGCAGGTGCGTGCGCAGCTGGGCTTCGAACGCCCACGAGCGCAGGTAGCCGGTCACGTAGAAGCTCGCGTCGATGTCGGCGAGGTAGTCCTGGTTGGCGGGCTCGATCTTGAGCGCGTCGCCGAGCAGTTCGACGTAGCGCGAGGAGAGGGGCGTGACGTCGCCGGCGGTGTGGAACTCGAGCTCGTAGAGCAGCTTCGCGCAGTAGCGGCGCACCATGTAGAGCAGCTGGGTGACGCCCTCGGCGGCGAACTCGTCGGGGCGTGGGAAGTCGAGCCGCCGCGTCAGCCACGCGGGGTCGTCGGTCAGGTGCTGCAGCAGCATCGCCCAGCCCTCGGTGACCGCGACGTCGCCGAGGCGCTTGTCCTCCATCGGCAGGTCGGCGGACGTGTTCGCGTAGTGCTCGGTGTGGCCGGCCTCGTGGAAGAGCGCGCGCCAGTCGTCGGCGCCGCCCATCGGCTGGATGACGAGCACGACCCGGTCCGGCACCTCGATCGGCGCGCAGAAGGCCCGCGGGCTCTTCTTCGGGCGGTGCTCGACGTCGAGTTCGACGTTCTGCTGGGAGCGGAGGTCGATGCCGAGGTCCGCGAGGGTGACCTCGAGCGCCGGCAGCATCTTCTCTTTCGGGAACTGCTCGTCCCACTGTGGCGCGCGGAAGGCGCGCAGCACGTCCCAGCGCCTCGCCTCGTCGAGGCCGACTCCGATGCGAGCGCGGAAAAGCTTGTCGGCTGACTCTTCGTAGACCGACTCGGTCGAGTCGAGGAAGGCTCGGCATTGGTCGGCTAGGTCTTCGAGTCGGAAGCCGAAGCGGCGGTAGAGGTCGGCGTAGTTCGGCGCCTCGAGCTTCTGGACGCCGTCGCGGACGAGGTCGACGCCCTCGAGGTAGATCGGGTTCAGGTGCTCCTCGGTCAGCTCGATCCGCACGCGGTCGACGCGCTCGCGCTTGGCGCGGTCCGGCTCATTGGCGATCGTCGGGCGCAGCAGGCGGTAGCCGATCTTCTCGCCGTCCACCTCGGCCTCGAGGCTGGCCTCGAGCTCGGCGATCTTCTCGCTGTGCTCGCGCGTGAGGTCGCTGAGGTAGCCCTCCGACGCGAAGCGCCAGAGCTCGCGGATGCGCCGGTCCCCGTCGACCGCCTGGCCGATCGCCTTGGCCTGGTCGAGCGCAGTCAGGTCGGAGAAGCGCTCGTAGATCGGCTGCAGCTCGAGTGTGTCCTTGTGGCCGGCGTAGTGGAGGTAGTACTCCTCGTCCAGCTCGGCGATGAAGCGGTCGGCGCGCTCGCGGAAGCGGTCCAGGTCAGCAGCGGTGGGTGGGGCGGTGGCCACAGCGGCCGTAGGATAGCGGGGTGCTGGAGATCGGCCTGAGGACGGAGCGGAGGACGCAGCTCGTCGAGATCACGCGCCAGGTTGCGGAGGCACTGGAGGGTGCCGACGACGCGGCGGCCGCGCTCGTCTATGTCCCGCACACGACGGCCGGGGTGACGATCAACGAGCACGCCGATCCCGCGGTGGCGCGCGACCTCGAGCGCGCCATGGAGCGGATCGTGGGCGACGACTGGGGCTGGCAGCACGTCGAGGCGGGGGAAGAGAACGCGCCGTCGCACGTGCGGGCGTCGCTCGCCGGGCCGCAGGTGCTCGTCCCGCTCGAGAACGGGCGGCTCTCGCTCGGCACGTGGCAGGGGATCTTCTTCTGCGAGTTCGACGGCCCGCGCTCGCGGAAGGTCTACGTCACTCCTCTTCATTAGGGCCACGTCCCGGGGACAGTCACCTGGACCGGGCTGATTCGGTCAGGTGATGGCCTGGACTCGGGGGACCCAGGCCCACCCGTGACCGTCGATTTGTCTGTCTTGGCCGTGTCAGGGGGACAGGCCCCGTGCCAAAAGTGTGTCAGCGTCAGGCGGGGCCGCTGACGACGACCCGCTCGGGGAGCGGCTCGTAGCCGAGGCGAGCATTGACGCCGCGCATGGCGACGTTCGTCTCGTCGTTCGTCGTGAAGATGCGCTCGATGCCGGCCTCCCGCGCGCGCTCGATCTGCGCCCGCTTGAGCGCGGTGGCGATCCCACGCCCGCGCCAGCGCCTCCGTACCGCGGTCAGCCGGTTCTCGGCCTCCGGCGAGCCCGCGCCGTAGCGTCGGATCGCCGTGTAGCCGACGACTTCGTCCCCCGCCAGCGCAGCGAAGCAGGCCTCGAGGAACGCGCCCGGCCCCTCGACGTTCTCCCGCATCCACTCCGCCTCGCTCATGGGCTCCTGCGTCCCGTGAGTCGGAACGTCCACCGAGACCTCACCGTCGACCGCGAGCACAGCCGGGATCAGGTCGGGCCGCTCGGCGAAGCTGACGAGCCTGATCCCGGCCGGTGGATCGGGCGCCACCGGCTCGGAGCGGGAGACGTCGAGCACGACGGCACGCTCGCGGCCGACCTCGGAGAACCCGCGATGCCGGGCGAAATCCAGCGAGTCCTCATCGTCCGCCAGGATCCGACCCCAGATCTGCCCGCGGCCAGCGGCGCGCGTATGGTCGGCGACCGCGCGTAGGAGCTCGCTGCCGACGCCTTGCCGTCTGCGATCGGGCAGCACGCGAACGGCTCCGTAGTGCTCCCCGGCGGTCGACGAAGCGCGCGAGACGCCCGTGCCGGCGGGCTCGCCGTCGAGGTACGCCAGAGCCCAGAGGCTGTCGCGATCCGCCTCGAAGCTGTGCCGGAGCTCCTCCACGCCCATGCGCAGGCCCTCGACCTGCCAGAGGATGTCGGCCCAGGCGTCGACCTGGTCGTCGCGCTCGGGATGCTCGATGTGAATCGTCACGCCGTCAGCCGGCGCGCACAGCCTGCCCGAGCTCCTCGACCGGGAGTCCCGGGTCGGGCGCCGCCTCCGGATGGAGCAGGTGCGCGAGTTGGCGGACGCCCTCGACGACGCGCGGGCTCGGACGCGAGTAGTAGGCGTTCGCATCGACTGCGACGGCCGTTGCGGGCAGGTCGAGCCCCTTCGCTTCCCGGGCGCCCCGCCGGGCATCGAAGCCGCAGGGCGCGAGCACGATCAGCTCTGGCTCGGCGGCGCGCACGGCCTCCCAACTCGTCGTGAACGAGGCCTCGCCCGCACGTCCGAGCACCTCCTCGCCGCCCGCGGCCGCGACCAGCTCCGGCACCCAGTGCCCGGAGGCGAACGGGGGGTCGAGCCACTCGGCCACGAAGATCCGCCGCCTTGGCAGGCCGGCGACCCGCGCGCTCGTGGTGGCGATCGCGTCGCGCATCTCACGCGCGACCGCGACCCCACGCTCGGGCACGCCGAGCCGAGCGGCGACCACCTCGACAGTCTGCGCGATCTCCTCGAGCGTGCGCGGGTTGAGCGACAGCGTCTCGACGTCGCAGAGCCGCATCACGTCGTCGCTCGACACGGCGCAGACGCTGCAGAGGTCCTGCGTGATGACGAGGTCGGGCCGCAGCTCGTCCAGGAGCTCGGCGTCCACCGCGTAGAGCGACCGCCCATCGCCGACGGCTCCGCGCACCGCCGCGTCGATCTCCGCGGACGAAAGCTCGGCCGAGTGCACGCGCGACGCCGTCACCACGGGCAGGCCGCGAAGCTCAGGCGGCCAGTCGCACTCCTCCGAGACCCCGACCAGCCGGTCGGCTTGGCCGAGCAGCGCAACGATCTCCGTCGCGCTCGGGAGCAGTGAGCAGACACGCACCGCGGCTCACTGTAACCGCGGGCTACGCTGGCTCCACGATGGCCGCGCCGCTCCAGGTCGACGAAGAGCTCGAGCTGACGATCGACTCGCTCGCGTACGGCGGCAACGGCGTCGCGCGGACGAACGGCTTCGTCGTCTTCGTCCGCCGCGGCCTGCCCGGGGACCGCGTCCGCGTACGCGTGACGAAGGTGAAGCGCAACCACGCCGAAGCGCTGGCAGTCGAGGTCGTCGAGCCCGGCCCCGCGCGCGTCGACGCGCCGTGCGCCCACTATCCCGCGTGCGGCGGCTGCCGCTTCCAGGATCTCGCGTACGACGCGCAGATCGAGGCGAAGGCCGAGCAGGTGGCGAACGCCCTGCGCCGGATCGGCGGGGTCGAGGAAGCGCCGCTGGAGCCGATCGTCCCCGCCGAGTCGGTCTTCCACTATCGCAACAAGCTCGAGTACTCGTTCACGCGCACGCCGGCAGGCCCTGCGCTCGGGTTCCACAAGGCGGGCCGCTGGGACGAAGTGCTCGACATCGAGCGCTGCTGGTTGACGACCGATCTCGGCAACGCCCTCCGGCACGCCGTGCGCGACTGGGCACGCGCAACGGGCCTCGAGGCTTACGACCAGGCCGAGCACACCGGGTTCCTCCGGCACCTCGTGGTCCGCGAGGGTCGCAACACCGGCCAGGCGCTCGTCCAGCTCGTGACCGCGCCCAGTGCCCTCGATACGGAGAGCTTCGTCACCGCCCTGCGCGACTTCCCCGAGGTGCGGTCGATCCACTGGTCGGTCAACGACCGGCCCGCCGAGGTCACGAACCTGCCGACGACGCTCCTCTACGGGGACGAGTGGATCGAGGAGCGGCTCGGCGGGCTGCGCTTCCGCGTGCGGCCGAACGCGTTCCTGCAGACGAACACGGCCATGGCCGAGCGGCTCTACGAGCTCGCGGTCGAGTACGCCGGCCTGACCGGGGAGGAGACCGTCTACGACCTCTACTGCGGAATCGGCACGATCGGCCTGACCATGGCCGCCGAAGCGCTGACCGTCTGGGGAGTCGAGGTGTCCGAGGAGTCAGTCGCCTGCGCGATCGAGAACGCGGAGCTGAACGGGATCGCGAACGCGGCCTTCTACGCGGGCGAGGTCGGCCAGGCGCTCGAGGAGCTGCGCGACCGGGCCGGGGATCCCGACGTCGTCGTCGTCGACCCGCCGCGGGCGGGCCTCTCCGGGAAGGCGCTGCGCCGGATCGGCCGCGCGGAGCCGAAGCGGATCGTCTATGTGTCCTGCAACCCGACGACGCTGGCCGGGAACGTCAAGGAGCTCACGGGCGACTGGGGCTACCGGCTCGAGCGCGCGCGGCCCGTCGACATGTTCCCGCACACGCCGCACGTCGAGGCGGTCGCCCTCCTGACGCTCTCCCGCTAGCTGTGGGCTCGACGGAACGCTCGATGTGCCCCAACCACACGCGCGTCAGGGTCCCGGCATCCAACGAGACGAGCTCTCAGCCGCCGAAACTGCGAGCAATTTCGGCGAGTCCCGGCCTCGTGGGCCGGGACCTATGAGCTCGGCGAGTCCGGTGCTGAAGCCTGGCGTCGTGGAACCAGCCTACGCCAGAGCAGGTCGGCGTTCGGGAGCAGGAAGCCGAGCGAGAGGAACGGCAGCGCCGGCAGGCCGCGGAGCTCGAGCCACACCGCGAGCGTGAGGGTCGCGC
>JBKPFP010000235.1:0-1507 GCA_046744435.1 Actinomycetota bacterium
GTCCGAACCTAAGCCTCGAACGTCGGGATTTCAAGCCTTCGCCTGGGGCGCGATAGGTTCGGGCGGTGATGCGACATGCCGTGCTCGGCGCCGGCGGCGTCGGGGCCTTCCTCGGCGCTGCCCTCGCTCGCGCGC
Source organism: Actinomycetota bacterium (assembly GCA_046744435.1). Taxonomy (GTDB): domain Bacteria; phylum Actinomycetota; class Thermoleophilia; order Gaiellales; family Gaiellaceae; genus VAXT01. The sequence goes on from JBKPFP010000235.1 coordinate 136, forward strand.
GGCGCCACGTTCTGCTGCTGATGCGCGAGGAGTCCTTTAGACGCTACCGCGGCGTCTTGCGCCTCGAGAGCGTCCTCCTCGGTGACTTCGAGGTCGAGCTTCCGGCCGCGCCGAGGTTGGAGGGACCGGTGGACGTGGTGTGGGTTGCGACCAAGGCGACTCAGTTGGCGAACGCGCTCGAGCGCGTACCCGAGGCCGCAGCGGAGGACTCGGTCATCGTGCCACTCCTCAACGGACTCGACCACGTCGAGCTGCTCCGCCGGCGGTTCGGCCCTGCCAGGGTCCTGCCGGCCGCGATCACGGTCGAGTCGGAACGGGTCGAGCCGGGATTTGTGCGGCAGCTGAGCCGCTTTGCCTCCGTCAGGCTGTCGCCCGCTCCGCAGGCGGAGGGTCTTCGAGGCGAGCTCGTCGACGCGGGCATCGCGGCGTCCGTCGGCGAGAGCGAGGCCGGCGTCCTTTGGGAGAAACTGGCGATGCTCGCACCGATCGCGCTGACGACGACCCTGCGTGGCTCCGAGCTGGGCGGCGTCGTGGCCGATCCGGTCTGGCGTCGTCGGCTGGAAGGGTGCATTCGCGAGACTGCGGCAGCCGCACGTGAAGACGGCGTCGCGGTCGACCCCGAGGCGATGATCGCGCGGATCGAAAGCCTGCCGCCCGAGACCCGATCGTCGATGCAGAAGGATCGGGAGGCCGGCAGGCCGACCGAAATCGATGCGATCGGTGGTTCCGTCCTCCGCGCCGCTGCTCGCCACGGGCTCGATGCGCCTGCGACCCAGGCGCTCGTCGACGGCATCCGTGCCGGCGAGCCGTAATGCTCGCTCTCGCTTGCATCCGCGCCCGCGGAGGAGTAGATATCGGTCGCTTTATGCAGACCGCGGCAAGGGGGATCAGATGAGGAGGAATCTTTGGCTGCTCGGCGCACTGGCGGTAGCGCTCGCGCTGACCGTGCCCGGCGCCGTGGCGGCCCTGGGGGACCGTGAGGTCTCGATCGGGAGTCCGTCGAGCCCGTTCTCGCAGAACAAGCAGAACGAGCCGGCGATCGCGATGGACGCGAGCAACGAGCTCGTGCTCGCCGCGGGCTCAAACGACAACATTGACATGGAGGCCTGCAACGCGGGCAATCCGACGACCTGTCCGTTCACAGCGGGCGTCGGCGGATCGGGGATCTACTTCTCGTTCGACGGCGGCAAGACGTGGACGCAGCCGACCTACACGGGCCTCACGGCCCGCAACTGCCTCGGCCCGGCGGCGTGCGTACCGGAGGTCGGGCCGATCGGGACGCTCCCGTGGTATTTCGAGAACGGCCTCGTCTCCGACGGCGACCCGGCCCTCGCGTTCGGCCCGCGGCCGGGGCCGAACGGCTTCTCGTGGG
>JBKPFP010000114.1:0-12365 GCA_046744435.1 Actinomycetota bacterium
TGCCGATCGGGCACGGCGTCGCCGTGACGCCGGTGCAGATGGCTGCGGCCTACGCGGCGGTCGCGAACGACGGCGTCTGGCTCGAGCCGCACCTCGTCGAGCGGGTCGGCGCCGACCACAGGCCGGCGGTGCCGGCGCGGCGCATCCTCACGAGAGGTGTCGCGCGACAGGTGATGGCGATGATGCGCGACGTCGTCGTCGAGGGCACCGGGACCGCGGCTGCGCTGCCCGGCTACCAGGTGGCCGGCAAGACGGGAACCGCGGCGAAACCCGACCCGGACGGCGGCTACTCGACCTCACGCTACGTCGCCTCGTTCGTGGGCGTCGTCCCGGCGACGAATCCGCGCCTCGTCGTCCTCGTGACCATCGACGAGCCCGGGAGCGCGATCTGGGGCGGGGTGGTCGCGGCTCCCGCCTTCGCCGAGATCGCCCGCTTCGGGCTCCAGTACCTGGAGATCCCGCCGGACGCGCCAAGCACCCTGCGGTAGCAGGACGCGTTGCTAGGCTCGCCCGTGGTGAAGCCGACGTGGACCTCACCCGGCTCCTAGAGCCACTTTCGCCCAGCCAGGTTGTCGGCGGCACCTCGATCGAGATCGAGGACCTCGCATACGACAGCCGCGCGGTCCGGCCGGGGACGCTCGTCTTCTGCGTCCCGGGGGAGCGCGCCGACGGGCACGACTTCGCGGAGCGCGCCGTCGAGGCGGGCGCGGTGGCGCTCGTCGTCGCGCGGCCGCTCTCGATCCGTGTGCCGCAGGCGGTGGTCGCGGACGTCCGCGAGGCCATGGCCGTCGCAGCCGCGGAGTTCTTCGGCCGCCCGACGGACGAGCTGGAGATCGCGGCCGTGACCGGGACGAGCGGCAAGACGACGACCGCCTTCCTCCTGCACTCCATCCTCGCCGCCGCGGGCCGGCGCCCCGGCCTGCTCGGGACGATCGAGAGCCGCATCGGCGGTGAGCGGCGGCCTGCCTCCCGCACGACGCCCGAGGCGATCGACCTCCAGCGCACCTTTCGCGAGATGCTCGACGCCGGCGACCGCAGCTGCGCGCTCGAGGCGACCTCGCACGGCTCGCACTACCGCCGGCTCGCCGGCACCCGCTTCGCGTGCCTGGTCTTCACGAACCTGAACCAGGACCACCTCGACCTGCACGGGACGATGGAGGAGTACTTCGCCGCGAAGCGCCGCCTGTTCGTGGAAGACCCGCGTCCGCCCGCGGCGATCAACATCGGCGACTCCTGGGGGCGGCGTCTCGCCGCCGACCGCCCCGACGCGCTCACGTACGGCTTCGCGCCCGACGCGGAGCTGATGCCCGAGGCGCTCGAAGGCATCGACCTCAAGCTCAAGGGCCGCTTCAACGTCGAGAACGCCCTCGCGGCGATGGCCGGTGCGCGCCTGCTCGGCATCGCTGACGACGACATCGCGGCGGGCATCGAGCGGGTCGAAGGCGTCCCGGGCCGCTTCGAGTCCGTCGACGAGGGCCAGCCGTTCACCGTGCTCGTCGACTACTCCCACAAGCCCGGTGCGCTCGAGGCCGTCCTGCGGACAGCGCGCGAGCTGACGACCGAGCGCCTCATCTGCGTCTTCGGGTGCGGCGGCGACCGCGACCGCGGCAAGCGGCCGCAGATGGGACGCATCGCGGCCGAGCTCGCCGACGTCGCGATCGTCACCTCGGACAACCCGCGCAGCGAGGACCCGCGGGCGATCATCGAGGAGATCCTGGCCGGCACGGAGAGCGAGCTCGAGGTCGAGCCCGACCGCCGCGAGGCGATCGCCCGCGCGATCGAGACGGCCGCGCCGGGCGACGTCGTCCTCATCGCGGGCAAGGGCCACGAGCAGGGTCAGCAGTTCCGCGACCGAACGGTTCCCTTCGATGACCGCGAAGTCGCACGGGAAGCGCTGAGGCGGCTCGGCGCGCGCACGTGATCGCCCTCACGCTCGACGAGATCGCCGACCTCGCCCCGGGCCGGCTCGACCGCGCGCCGTGGGCCGAGGAGGTGACCGGCGTCCAGGTCGACTCGCGACTCGTCGCCGAGGGTGACCTCTTCGTCGCCGTGGGGTCGGGCGCGGACTTCGCGCGGCACGCGTTCGCGCGTGGGGCGGCGGCCGTGCTCGTGCCGGACGACGCCTTCACCGCTCTAGCTGCGCTCGGTGGCGCGGTGCGCGCGCGCTCGTCGGCTCAGGTCGTGGGCATCACCGGCTCGACCGGGAAGACGTCGACGAAGGACATCCTCGCCGCGCTCTGCAGGCCGCAGGCACGCACGGTCGCAGCCGAGGGCGGGCAGAACAACGAGATCGGCCTCCCGCTGACGTTGGCGCGCATCGAGCCCGACACGGAGATCGTCGTCTGCGAGATGGGCATGCGCGGGCTCGGCCAGATCGCCGAGCTCTGCGCCGTCGCGCGCCCGGACGTCGGCGTCATCACGAGCATCGGGCCCGTCCACCTCGAGCTGCTCGGCACCCTCGAGAACGTCGCCGCGGCGAAGGCGGAGGTCGTCGCCGCGCTGCCCGAGGGCGGCGTCGCGGTCGTCCCGGACGAGCGGCTGCTCGAGCCGCACCTCGGGCGCGACGACATCGAGATCCGCCGCTTCCGCCCCGACGACGTCGTGTCGTTCGAGCCCGCGGACGGCGGAGCGCGCGTCGGCTTCTCGCTGGCGGGACGCACACTCACGCTCGAGCTCCCGTTCACCGCGCGTTACCAGGCGCTCAACATGCTCGCCGCGTTGCACGCCTATGCCGCGCTCGGCCTGCCGCTCGACGCCGCCCAGGCGGGTGCGGCCGAGGTCAAGCTCTCCCGCTGGCGAGGCGAGGAGAAGGAGCTGCCCGGCGGTGGCCTCCTCGTCAACGACGCATACAACGCCAACCCGGACGCGATGCAGGCGGCGCTCGCGCATCTCGTCGAGCGCGCCGGTGGCCGCCGCAAGGTCGCGATTCTCGGGGAGATGGCCGAGCTGGGCGCGGACGCGGCCGAGTACCACCGGCGGGTCGGCGCCGCGGCCGGGCGCGAGGGAGTCGACTCGCTGCTCGCGGTCGGCCCGCTTGCCCGCAACTACGTCGACGTGGCGGAAGGCGTGCCGGAGAAGCGCTGGGTCGCGACCGTCGAGGAGGCGATCGCCGCACTCGACGAGGTCGTCCGCCCGGGCGACGCCGTTCTCGTCAAGGCCTCACGAGCCGTGGGTCTCGAGGCCGTGGCCGAAGCGATCACGGCGGTTCGGGTCTAGATGGAACGAGTCCTGGCTGCCGCCATCCTGGCGATGGCGATCTCGATTCTCGCCGGCCCGAAGCTGATCGGGTTCCTGCGCGCGAAGGAGTTCGGCCAGCACATCCGCGAGGAGGGGCCGGCCGGCCACCTCGCCAAGCAGGGCACGCCGACGATGGGCGGCGTCCTCTTCGTCCTCTCGGCGGTCGTCCCGTTCCTGATCCTCAGCCGCTACACGTACGAGGGGCTGACCGTGTTCTTCGTCACGCTCGCATGTGCCGGGATCGGCTTCGCGGACGACTACATCAAGGTCACGCACCGCCGGTCGCTCGGTCTCTCGGGCCGGTGGAAGCTGCTCCTGCTGGCGGGAATCACGGTCGGCGTCGGCTGGGTCGTCCAGGAGGAGAAGCTGTCGAAGTCGATCTACGTGCCGGTGCTCGACTGGACGCTCGCCCTCTCGGTCGGCTTCTTCGTGCTCCTCTTCCTGATCATCGCGGGCGCGGCCAACGGCGCGAACCTGACGGACGGGATCGACGGCCTCGCAGTCGGGGTCGGGATCATCGCGCTCTTCACGTTCACGGCGATCAACATGCTGGCCTACATCCGCGAGGGTCAGGTCGCGGTGCCGCTCGAGCAGGATGCAGCCCAGGATCTCGCCATCTGGGGCGCGGCCCTGATCGGCGGCGGGATCGGCTTCCTCTGGTACAACGCCTTCCCGGCCGAGGTGATCATGGGCGACACGGGCTCGATGGCGATCGGCGGCGCGCTGGGCGCCTTCGCGGTGATGACGAAGGCCGAGCTCCTCCTGCTGCTGATCGGCGGGATCTTCGTGATCGAGGCGCTGTCCGTGATCCTCCAGGTCTTCTCGTTCCGCTACTCGGGCCGGCGCATATTCCTGATGGCGCCGATCCACCACCACTTCGAGATGAAGGCCTGGTCGGAGACGAAGATCATGGTGCGCTTCTGGATCGTCGCCGGGATCCTCTGTGCGACCGCTTTTGCGCTCTACTACCAGTACTACTTCGCGGGCTTCAGGGACTTACGATGATTGTGGTCGATTCGAAATGTGTCGACCGGTCAGTTCAGACGGAGGCGCGGTCGAGGCCCGCGCCTCCTGACGCCCGACATCGCAAGCGATGTCGGGGGTGATCGAGCTCCCGCGCCGGGCACTCGTCGTTGGGCTCGCGCGGTCGGGTCGGGCGGCGGCGCTCGCGCTCGCGCGGCGCGGGGTGGAGGTCGTCGGCGCCGACCGCGACCGCGAGCTCGACACCGGCGGGCTCGCCGAGGCGGGCGTCGACGTCCGTCTCGGGAGCGAGGAGGAGTCGCTCCTCGACGGCGCCGAGCTCGTCGTCAAGAGTCCCGGCGTGCCCGGCGAGGCGCCTCTCGTCGCCGCGGCCCGCGCGCGCGAGCTCCCGGTCTGGAGCGAGGTCGAGCTCGGAGCGCGGCTGCTCGGGAACCCGCTCGTCGGAATCACGGGCACGAACGGCAAGACGACGACGAGTGAGCTGCTCGGCGTGATGCTCGACGCTCCCGTCGCCGGCAACGTCGGCCGGGCTCTCTGTGAGCTCGACGGACAGGTGGGAGCGGGCGACTGGGTCGTCTGCGAGCTGTCGAGCTTCCAGCTGGAGGACGTCCACGAGCTGCGCCCGCGCGTGGCCGTGCTGATCAACCTCGAGCCCGACCACCTCGACCGGCACGCCTCGTTCGAGGAGTACCGGGCCGCGAAGCTGCGCATCTTCGAGAACCAGGAGCCGGACGACGTCGCCGTCGTGCCGCGGGGGTTCGCCGGCGTGCCCGGAGCCGCGAGGCGGATCGAGTTCGCCGCCGACGACCCGCTCCCGGCCGAGCCGCGCCTCCCCGGTGTGCACAACCGCGAGAACGCGGTGGCCGCCACCGCGGCGGCGCGCGCCACCGGGCGCGACGACCGCGCGATCGCGGCGGCGCTCGAGACCTTTCCTGGCGTCGAGCACCGGCTGGAGCTCGTCGCAGAGGTGAACGGCGTGCGCTACGTCAACGACTCGAAGGCGACGAACACCGCAGCCGCGCGCCGCGCCGTCGCCGCGTACGACGCTCCGCTGCTCGTCATCCTCGGCGGTCGCGGGAAGAGCGAGAGCTACAGCGAGCTCGCGCTCCTGCTGAAGCAGCGGGCGAAGCGCGTCTACGTCATCGGCGAGGCTGCCGACGAGATCGGGATCGCGCTCGAGCTGGCAGGCGTCGACCATCAGCGGGTCGGCGACCTGGAACGCGCAGTCGAGGCGGCGGCCAAAGCCGCGCGGCACGGCGACGTCGTGCTGCTCGCGCCGGCGTGCGCGAGCTACGACCAGTTCCTCGACTTCGAGGAGCGCGGGCAGGCCTTCAAGGAGCTCGTGTCGAAATTCTCCGGATGAAGAAGGGGCAGCTCGAGTCCCACATCTTGATTCTCGTCACGCTCGGCCTGGCGGCATTCGGCCTCGTCATGGTCTACAGCGCGACCTCGGCCCCGGCGGCGCTCGGCGGGGGCGACCCCGGCTTCTACCTCAAGCGCCAGGGCATCTATGCGCTGATCGGGATCGGCCTGCTCATCGTCGCCTCGCGCACCGACTTCCGCGCGCTGCGCTACGTCGCCCCGGCGCTCGTGCTCTCGAGCGCCTTCCTCTGCCTCGCCGTGCTCGCGGTCGGGCAGGAGGTGAACGGCGCGCGCCGCTGGCTGACCTTCGGTGCCTTCACCTTCCAGCCCTCGGAGCTGGCGAAGCTCTCGCTCGCGATCTGGGCGGCCGCGTACCTCGCCCGGCGCCCGGCTCCGCGCAACCTCGGCGAGCTGGCCCGCCCGATCGGGCTCGTCGTCGGTGCGTTCTGCGCGCTGATCCTCGTCGAGCCCGACCTCGGCACCGTGATCGCGCTCGTGCTCGTCGTCGGCGCGATCCTCGTCGTGTCCGGCGCGCCGCTGCGAGTCCTCGCCGCGGGCGGCTCGCTGGCGGCCGCGATCGCGTTCGCGGCGATCTGGGTGACGCCCTACCGCCGCGAGCGTTTCTTCAGCTTCCTCGACCCGTGGCAGGACGCCCAGGGCACCGGCTTCCAGACCGTGCAGGCGATGATCGGCCTCGGGTCTGGCGGCATCTTCGGCCGCGGGATGGGGCAGGGCATCGAGAAGATCAACTACCTGCCCGAGGCGCACACGGACATGATCTTCGCGGTCATCGGCGAGGAGCTCGGCCTGCTCGGGACGAGCGTCGTCATCGCCGCCTATCTCGCCTTCGCCTACGCGGGGCTGCGCGTCGCCCTCCGTTGCCGCGATCCGTTCGGGAAGCGGCTCGCCGCGGGCCTGACCGCGCTCGTCTGCGGCCAGGCGCTCATCAACCTCGCGGCGGTGCTCGGGGTCGCGCCGCTGACGGGGATCACGCTGCCGTTCGTCTCGTACGGCGGCTCGAGCCTGATCGTGTCGCTCGCCTCGGTGGGCGTCCTCCTTAACATCGCGGTCAATGACGGACGAGCGAGAGCTGCGCTGCCTGATCGCGGCCGGGGGCACGGCCGGCCACGTGCTGCCGTCGCTCGCCGTGGCGGAGGCGCTCGTCGGGCGCGGAGTGCACGTGACGTTCGCCGGGTCGCCGGATCGCGTCGAGGCGCGGCTCGTTCCTGAGGCCGGCTACACCTTCGACCCGTTCCGCATCTCGGGCTTCCCGCGCCGTCCGGGGCCGAAGTTCGTGCGCGCGCTCGCCCAGGCGCTCGCGGCCCCGCGGGCCTGCCGGCGCATCCTGCAGGAGCGGCAGCCCCATGTCGTGCTCGGTGGCGGCGGCTACGTCGCCGGGCCGATGGTCTTCGCCGCCTCGCGCCGAGGGATCCCGACCGCGCTGATGGAGGCGGACGCCCACGTCGGCCTCGCCAACCGGCTCGCCGCGCCGTTCGCCGAGCGGGTGTTCCTCTCGTTCCCGGCCGAGGGCAAAGGGCCGCCGAAGTACCGCGTCACCGGCCGGCCGATCCCTGCGCGCTCGCAGCCGACCTCCCGCGCCGCGGGCCGCGAGCGGTTCGGCCTGCCGGCGCAGGGGCCGGTGCTCCTCGTCTTCGGCGGCAGCCAGGGCGCGCGCAGCCTGAACGAGCTGGCCGTCGAGAGCTTCGGCGCGGCCGGACCGGCCGTCCTGCACCTCTCGGGCGAGCGGGACTTCGAGCAGCTGCGGCCGCGGGCTCGCCGGCCCGATTACGTGCTCATTCCGTTCACGGACGACTTCGGGGCCGCGGTGGGCGCCGCCGACCTCGTCATCGCACGGGCCGGCGGCTCCGTCTGGGAGATCGCGGCCGCCGGGAAGCCGGCTCTGCTCGTGCCCTACCCGTTCGCCACCGGAGATCACCAGGCGAAGAACGCGGCCTTCTTCCAGGATGCGGGTGGCGCGATCGTCGTCCCCGAGACTGACCTGGGGCTCGTGCCGGAGCTCGCGCGCTCGCTCCTCCACGATCCCGACCGGATGACCGAGATGAGCGAGGCGATGGTTCGCGTGTCACGGCCGGGGGCCGCCGCGAGGATCGCGGAGGAGCTGATCGCCCTTGCCCGCGCTTGACGGTCGCAAGCTCTGGTTCGTCGGCATCGGCGGCGCAGGCCTCTCCGGCTACGCGGTGCTCGCCAGGGCGTGGGGGGCCGAGGTAGGCGGCTGGGACCGCGTCGAAACGCCGTACCTCGAGCACGTGCGCGCAGGCGGGATCTCGGTGACCGTCGTGCCGGAGCCCGTCGCGCCACCGGACGGTTTCGAGGCGATCGTCTCGACGGCGTTCGCCGGCCGCGTGCCCGGCCATACCCGAGCGGAGTTCCTCGCCGAGCTCGTGGCGCTGCAGGACTCGATCGTCGTCGCCGGGGCGCACGGGAAGACCACGACCGCCGCGATGATCGCCTTCGTCCTCGACCGCCTCGGCCGCGACCCCGCCTTCCTGATCGGGGGCGAGGTGCCTCAGCTCGGCAGCAACGCGCGGGCGGGCTCGGGCTGGCTCGTCGTCGAGGGCGACGAGTCGGATCGCACGATCGAGCACCTGCGGCCGAAGATCGCGGTCGTGACGAACGTCGACCTCGACCACCACAGCGAGTTCGCCTCGCGGGCGGAGGTCGAGGAGCTCTTCGAGCGCTGGCTCGCCGAGGTGCCCGACGTGGTGCGCGGCGACGAGCTCGAGCCGTTCGAGGGCGAGCTGGCGCTCCCCGGGGAGCACAACCGCCGCAACGCCGCAACCGCGCTCGCAGCGCTCGAGCTGGCGGGCGTGTCCGCGGCGGAAGCTCGCGTGGCACTCGCCGAGTTCCGCGGAACTGGTCGCCGCCTCGAGCCGCGTGGCGAGGCCGGCGGCGTGACGGTGATCGATGACTACGCGCACCACCCTGCGGAGATCGCGGCCACGATCGCGGCCGCACGCGACGCCCAGGACGGCGGCCGCGTGCTCGTCCTCTTCCAGCCGCACCTCTACTCCCGCACGCGCCACCTCGCCCGCGAGCTGGGTGTGGCGCTTGCGGCCGCGGACGTCGCGTGCGTGACCGAGATCTACCGTGCGCGCGAGCAGCCCGTCGAGGGCGTCTCGGGCAAGGCCGTCGTCGACGCGCTCGCGGAGCAGCGACCTGGGATGCCGCTCGCGTGGACGCCGAATGTCGAGGACGGCGTTCGCTTCCTGGTCACACGCGTGCGCGAGGGAGACGTCGTCGTCACCGTGGGCGCCGGCGACGTCGACCGGGCCGTGCCACTCCTGCTCGAGAAGCTCGGGTGAGCACGTGGCGCTGAACATCGAGGAGCGCGTCCCGCTGTCACGGTTCACGACCGTCGGCATCGGCGGGCCCGCTCGCTCGCTGGCGCGGCCGTCGACCGAACTGGAGCTGCAGGAGGCGCTGCGCTGGGCGGCCGAGCGCGGCGCGGCGGTGGTGACGATCGGCCTCGGCTCGAACCTGCTCGTCTCCGACAACGGCGTCGACGCGCTCGTCCTGCGGCTCGACGGAGAGCTCGCCATGGCCGGGACCGAGGGCGACCTGCTCGTGGCCGGCGGCGGAGCGACGAACGCCGTCTGCCTCCACCGCGCCCGGCAGGCCGGCCTCGGCGGCTTCGAGTTCGCCTGCGCGATCCCCGGCACCGTCGGCGGCGGCGTCGCCATGAACGCGGGCGCATACGGCGGCGACTGGAAGGCGCTCCTCGCCCGGGCGTTCGTCGTCTCGGCGGAGGGATCGGAGTGGCGGGCACCCGACGAGCTCGGCCTCGACTACCGCCGGTCGGGGCTCACGAACGGCGAGGTCGTCGCCCGGGTGGAGTTCCGCCTCCAGCCGCGGCCGCACGAGGAGATCAAAGCGACCGTGGCCGAGCTCCAGGCGCGACGCAAGGCGGCCCAGCCGACGAACAAGCGCACCTTCGGGAGCGTCTTCAAGAACCCCGAGCACGAGCTCTCGGCGGGCCGCATGCTCGAGGCCTGTGGGCTGAAGGGGCACCGGATCGGCGGCGCCCAGATCTCGCCGCGACACGGCAACTTCATCGAGAACGCGGGCGACGCCCGGGCGGTCGACGCGCTCGCCTTGATGGCGGAGGCCAGGCGACGCGCGCTGGAGCAGTACGGGGTCGTCCTCGAGCGCGAGGTCCGCTTCCTGGGCGCCCTCGAGCTGCCGCCCGCGGGCGAGCGCTTGTAGGAGGGGCCTCCACCGCGGCGAAAAGGGCGCGGTGTCCACCCGACGTTCAGGGGGGACGCGCGCTGCGACACTCGCGTCGCCGTCGCGCGGCCCCTTCGTCGTCCTCGGCCGCGTGCTCCCGTCGGGCCGGTTCCTGGCGATCGCGTTCACCCTGCTCGCAGCGGCGGTCGGAGCCTACGTGGCCGCGCGGGAGACTTCGCTCTTCGCCGTACGGACGATGCAGGTGGAGGGGACCTCGCGGACGGCGACGCTCCGGGTCGAGCGTGCGCTCGAGCCGTTGGCGGGCCGCAACCTGCTCGCGCTCGACGAGGGCGACGTCGAGCGTGCCGTGGGCGACCTCCGCGACATCACGGTGCTCGACGTCGACCGCGCGTTCCCGAGCACTCTGCGCGTGACCGTCACCGGCGAGCGGCCGGCGGCCGTGCTGCGTCGCGGGTCTCAGTCCTGGATCGTCTCCGAGCGCGGGCGGGTCCTACGGAAGGCGGGCGAGAGCCCATCCCGCCGGCTGGCTCGGATCTGGGTCGGGCAGGTCTCGGTTCCGAGCGACGGAGCCCTTCTCAGCGAGGAGGACGCTCTGGTGCCCGCGCGAGCCCTCGGTGCCGTCCTCGGCGCGGACCGCAAGTTTTACGACCGCGTACGCGAGGCGCGCGGCGACGGAAGCTCTGTCGACCTCGTCCTGCGCACCGGGACGGAGGTCCGGCTCGGCGCCCCGCAGGACATCGCGCTCAAGCTCGCGGTGGCGACCCGGATCCTCGCCGCGCTCCCCGGAGCCTCGGGCGGGTACCTCGACGTCAGCGTCCCCGAGCGTGCGGCCGCGAAGCTGGACTCTCAAGTCTCTAGTTGAGCTTTAAGAATAGAGCCGAGTTTGCGCGTTGACATGCGGGTTACGCCCGCGTACTCTCTGGCGGTCGTTCGTCCGGTCACGGACATAAGCTCCAGTAAAGCCTGAGGTCTTGACTATGAGCACGCGCGATCCGTCCAGCAAGTTCCTCGCCGTCCTGAAGGTCGCGGGAGTCGGCGGCGGGGGCACCAACGCGGTCAACCGTATGGTCGACGCCCGCCTCTCCGGGGTCGAGTTCATCGCCGTCAACACCGATGCCCAGGCGCTCCTGATGACGGACGCCGACCTGAAGATCCAGATCGGCGCCGACGCGACGCGGGGGCTCGGCGCGGGCGCCAATCCCGAGGTCGGGAAGGCAGCGGCCCAGGAGAGCAAGGACGAGCTGAAGGAATCGCTCAAGGGAGCCGACATGGTCTTCGTCACCGCCGGTGAGGGCGGCGGCACCGGCACGGGCGCCGCCCCGACGGTGGCCGCGCTCGCGCGCGAGATCGGCGCGATCACGGTCGGCGTCGTCACGCGGCCGTTCTCGTTCGAGGGCCGCCGGCGTGCGGAGCAGGCCGAGCTGGGCATTCGCGACCTGCGCGAGGAGGTCGACACGCTGATCGTGATCGAGAACGACCGGCTGCTGCAGGTCGTCGAGAAGGAGACGTCGATCGTCGACGCGTTCCGGCTCGCCGACGACGTGCTGCGCCAGGGCGTGCAGGGCATCACCGACCTGATCACGATCCCGGGCCTCGTCAACCTCGACTTCGCCGACGTGCGCACGATCATGCGCGACGCCGGCTCCGCGCTGATGGGCATCGGCTCGGGCTCGGGCGAGAACCGCGCCGCCGAGGCTGCGCGGACGGCGGTCTCGTCGCCGCTGCTCGAGGCGTCGATCGAAGGCGCCACGGGCATCCTCCTCAACATCACGGGCGGCCCGGACATGGGCCTCTTCGAGGTGAACGAGGCGGCCGAGGTCGTGACGAGCGCGGCCGACCAGCAGGCGAACGTCATCTTCGGCGCGGTCATCGACCAGGGACTGCGCGACGAGGTGCGCGTGACCGTGATCGCGACGGGCTTCGGGCCCGAGCGGTACCGGCGGCGCCGCCGCGAGCGCGAGGCGGCTCCGGCCGAGGAAGGGCGCGAGCGCCCGGCCGCCGACGAGGGCTTCGAATTGCCGGAGGACGTGCTCGAGGTGCCGTCCTTCCTGCGCGAGTAGGCCCAGCTTCTCGTCGTACAGACCGTCTCTTTCAGTGGGGAAACCTCCCGGTTCCCCAGACCCTCCACTCGTCCGCTTTCGGACAGGCGCGTCGTGCTGTTTAGCGATCCTCGCCGCGGAAAGGACCGGCTTGCCCTCCAGGCAGGTCGCTCGCGGCCTGCCAGGCGACATGGCCGGCCGCACCGTCGCTCAGCGAGCCGCAGCGTGGCCGGCCGTCGTCGTACGAGGCCCCGGGCAGCCGGCCCGCGTTCATTAGCATCCGCGCGGCATGCAGACGCTGCTGCGGACTCCGCTCTACGAACGGCACCAGGCGCTCGGCGCACGGCTCGTCCCCTTCGCCGGCTGGGAGATGCCGGTGCAGTACGCCGGCCTCGTGAAAGAGCACCACGCGGTCCGGACCGCGGCCGGGCTCTTCGACGTCTCGCACATGGGCGAGCTCTTGATCGAAGGTCCGCGCGCCGAAGAGGTGATCGACGGTCTCGTCACCGCCGACCTCACCGCCCTTCCGCCGGGCAAGGC
>JBKPFP010000416.1:0-8296 GCA_046744435.1 Actinomycetota bacterium
CGAAGCCGGCGAAGCGGCCCGTCGCGAAGCCCGCGCGGCTCGGCGTGCGCGCCGCGGGCGGGAACATCTGGCTGCAGGTGCGCCGCGGCTCGTCGGCGGGGCCGCTCGTCGAGGCGGCGACGCTCGAGCAGGGCCAGTCGCGGCTCTACGTCGCGCCGCGGCTCTGGCTCGCGGTGCGAGCGCCGGCGAACATGCGCCTGCGGTTGAACGGCAGGAGCGTCACCGTGCCCGGTCGCGGCTCCGGGCCGGTGCGGCGCCTGGTCGTGACCAGGCGCGGCGTCAAGCTGGCCCCCAGCACGACTTGACGCGCCCGCGGGCGGCGATCGTCGTCACCGGCAGCGAGCTGACGCGGGGCGGGCGCCAGGACGTGAACGGCCCCTTTCTCGCCCGCGAGCTGGCCGGGCGTGGTCTCGAGCCCGAGCGCATCGTCGTCGTCGGCGACCGCCCCGAGGAGCTCGAGAGAGCTCTTGCCGAGGGTCTGCAGGCTGATTTGCTCGTCACCTCCGGCGGGCTGGGGCCGACGCACGACGACCGCACGGTCGAGGCGCTCGCGAAGGTCGCGAGCCGGCCGGTGCTCGTCGACGAGGCTCTGGAGGAGGAGATCGAGGCCTTCTCGCGTCAGCTCGCCAAGCGGTTCAGGCGCCCGTACGCGGAATTCGCGGAAGGCGTGCGCAAGCAGGCCTCGCTTCCGGAGGGCGCCCAGGTGCTCGGGCTGGCCGGGACGGCGCCGGGGCTCGTGCTCGAGGTGGACGGGTCGGTCGCGGTCGTGCTGCCGGGGCCGCCTGGTGAGCTACGGCGGCTCTGGGCGCGGGCGGTCGAGACCGAGCCCGTGCGGAGCGTCTTCGAGCGCGCGCAGGCGCCCCGGCGGCAGGTTCTGCGCTTCTACGGCGTGTCCGAGTCGGCGGTCGCGCGTGCGATCGCGGAGGCGGGCGGCGAGCGCGAGGGTGTCGAGGCGACGGTTTGCGCGCACGGCGGCGAGATCGAGGTGCTGCTCCAGGGAGCGGGGGAGGGGCTCGCGGGCGTGTTGCGCAGGTCGCTCGCGGAGTACCTCTTCGCCGAGGACGAGCGGCCGGTCGAGGAGCTCGTCCTCGAGGCGGCCCGGTCTGCGGGCCTGACCATCGGCGTCGCGGAGTCGGCCACCGGCGGGCTCGTCGCCGCCCGGCTGACGTCGATTCCGGGCGCAAGCGAGGTCTTCCGGGGCGGGATCGTCGCCTACGACAACGAGGTCAAGGTCGGGCAGCTCGGCGTCCCCGAGGACGTGCTGGCGGCCCGCGGCGCCGTCGCCCCGGAGACGGCGGCTGCGATGGCAGCCGGCGCTCGGGCGGCGCTCGGCGCCGACGTGGCGGTGTCGGACACCGGGATCGCGGGCCCCGGAGGAGGGACGCCCGAGAAGCCGGTGGGGCTCGTCTTCCTGTACGCCGAAGGCCCGGAGGGCGCCGAGGCGCTCGAGCTGCGCCTGCACGGGGGCCGCGAGCAGATTCGCCGCCGCGCGACCGTGGCCGCGCTCCATCTCCTGCGGCGTCTTCTGACACAGAGTCGTGACGAAGGCGCATGAGGCCGGCCGCTAGTGTCGAGCCTCGTGAGCGGCTTCGCCTCTTCGTCGCCTTCCGCCTGCCGGAGGATGCCCTTCGCGGGCTCACCGACTGGCAGCGCGACGACCTGCAGGCGCCCGAAGGCGTGCGGCTCGTCCCGCGGGAGAACCTGCACGCGACGATCGCGTTCCTGGGCTCCAGACCGAGCGAGGAGCTGCCGGGCATCGCCGACGTCGTTCGCGAGGCCGCCAGCGCCGGAGAAGAGCCCGTGCTGACGGCGAAGCGCTACCGCGAGACGCGCTCCGTCGGCATGGTCGTCTTCGACGACGAGGAGGGTCGCGCGACGCGGATCGCAGAGGACGTCCACGAGCGGCTCGAGCGGCTCGGCGTCTACGAGCGGGAGCAGCGGGCATGGCTGCCGCACGTCACCGTCCTGCGCTTCCGGAGCCCGCCGCGCCTGAAGCCGCCGCTCCCCGATCTCGGGCGTGTCACTCCGTCCGACGCCGCTGTCTACATATCTAAGCTGCGCCGAGGTGGAGCGGAGTACGAAGTCCTGGAATCGTTTGCGCTAGGAGGTTGATGGGAGTGGATCGCGAGCAAGCCCTCGACACCGCCCTCGGGCAGATCGAGCGCCAGTTCGGCAAAGGCTCGGTCATGCGCATGAACGACCACGCGCAGGTGGCGACCGGCGCCGTCTCGAGCGGGTCGCTCGGGCTCGACCTCGCGCTCGGGGTCGGCGGGCTGCCACGCGGCCGCATCGTCGAGATCTTCGGGCCGGAGTCCTCGGGGAAGACGACGCTCGTCTACCACGTGATCGCCGAGGCTCAGCGCCGCGGCGGCATCTGCGCGTTCATCGACGCCGAGCACGCGATGGACCCCCAGTACGCGCGTCGCATCGGCGTCAACATCGACGAGCTCCTCGTCTCGCAGCCCGACCACGGCGAGCAGGCGCTCGAGATCGCGGAGCTGCTGATCCGCTCGGGCGCCCTCGACGTCGTCGCCGTCGACTCGGTCGCCGCGCTGACGCCGAAAGCCGAGATCGAGGGCGAGATGGGCGACAGCCACGTCGGCCTGCAGGCGCGGCTAATGAGCCAGGCCCTGCGCAAGCTCGCCGGCACGCTGAACCGGACGGACACGATCCGCATCTTCACGAACCAGCTCCGCGAGAAGATCGGCGTGATGTTTGGGTCGCCGGAAACCACACCGGGCGGGCGGGCGCTGAAGTTCTACTCATCGATCCGCCTCGACATCCGCCGCATCGAGACGCTGAAGGAAGGCGTCGAGGCGATCGGCAACCGCGTGCGGGTGAAGGTCGTCAAGAACAAAGTCGCGCCGCCGTTCAAGCAGGCCGAGTTCGACATCATCTACGGGTCTGGCATCCCCTGGGAGGGGACCGTGCTCGACGCCGCGATCGAGCGCAAGGTCGTCCAGAAGTCGGGCTCGCACTTCAGCTTCGACGACGAGCGCCTGGGCCAGGGACGGCAGAACGCTTCCGCGTTCCTGCGGGAGCATCCGGACGTGTCCGACAAGATCCTGCAGCGGATCCAGGTGCAGCTCGGCCCCGACCAGGTCGCCTCGGCGCGGTTGCTGCCGGCGGCGGAGGCCGGCGCCGAGGCCAAGGAGGCCGACCCTGCACCAGAAGAGGTCAGCGCCAAGTCCTGAGCCGGATCGGCCGGCGCCGCCGACCGTCACCGCCCTGCGTGCCGCTCCGCGCGGCCGCGTGAAGGTCGAGCTCGACGGGGAGCCGTGGCGGACGATCCCGGTCGAGGCGCTGCTCGCTGCCGGGCTGCACGTCGGCCTCCAGCTCGACCGCCGGCGCCTCCGTGTCCTGCGGCGCGAGCTGCGCTCTCGCGAGGCGCTGGCCAAAGCGTCGCGGCTCCTGTCGCGGCGCGACCTCACTGAACGGCGCCTCCGCGACGAGCTCGCCCGCCGGCGGGTCGCGCCGAACGCGCGGCAGGAGACCGTCTCCCGCCTCGTGGCGGCCGGCGCGGTCGACGACGAGCGCCTCGCGCGTCGCCGGGCCGAGCTCCTGGCCGCGCGGGGCTCGGGTGACGCCCTCATCCGTGCCGACCTCGAGGCTCGCGGCGTGGAAGAAGAGCTCATCGAGGCCGCGGTCGAGGGGTTGCCGGCCGAGAGCGTGCGCGCCGGCAAGGTCGTAGCGGCGCGTGGCGCGAGCCCTCAGACCGCCCGTTTCCTCGCGAGGCGGGGGTTCGGCGAGGAGGCCGTCGAGACGGCCCTCGCGGGCGTCGTTGCAGACGACCGGTGATCAGCGGTAGGATGTGAGTGCTTCACCCGACATTTTTGCCTGCACCAAGCGCATTTTCCGAATCTTTTTCCATAGAGACCACGAGACTGAGACGACAAATGGCGAGAGCAAGGAGAGCTTTCCGAGCAGGGCGTTGAAGGCGATCGACTAGCCATGTTCGCGGCGACCGGAAGCGTGGTCGCCGGCCGATTCGGAAATGACGCCGGGCGCCGGTCGAGGTGCCGGGTGAGCCCGCCCGACTCCGGGCGGTGGAACTCGAACCCGGGAGCCCCATGGTCGTCGTCGCAATACTGCTCATCGGCATCCTCCTCGCCGCCGCAGTCACCGTCGTCGCGCTGCGGCTGCTCGGGGCGTCGAGGCTGGGGGCGGCGCAGCGCGCCCGCGAGCTTCTGCTCTCCGAGGCGAACCGCGAGGCCGAGACGATCCGCCGCGAAGCCGTCGTCGCCGCCCGCGAGGAGGTCTCGAGCATGCGCTCCGAGGTGCAGGAGGAGCTTCAGGAGCAGCGCGCCCGGATCACGAAGATCGAGGAGCGCGCGCTGGCCCGGGAGGACGAAGCCCAGCAGCGGCTGAAGGAGCTCGGCCGCCGCGAGCAGGGGCTCGCCGACCGGGAGACGCACGCCAAGGAGCTCCAGGAGGAGCTGAAGGCGGCGAAGGAGCAGGAGCTCGCGGAGCTCGAGCGTGTCGCGGGCATGACCGTCGGCGAGGCGCGGGCGTCGCTGCTCGAGCGCTCCGAAGAGCTGATCAAGCACGACCTGGCCCGGCGCGTGCGCCAGCTCGAGGAAGAGGCGCAGATCGAAGCGAAGCGGCGTGCGCGCAACCTCGTTGCGGATGCCCTGCAGCGCGTCGCCGCGAGCCACGCGGCGGAGACG
The DNA here is from genome assembly GCA_046744435.1 of Actinomycetota bacterium. Classification (GTDB taxonomy): domain Bacteria; phylum Actinomycetota; class Thermoleophilia; order Gaiellales; family Gaiellaceae; genus VAXT01. The sequence goes on from JBKPFP010000416.1 coordinate 4,668, forward strand.
ACTTCGTCGCTGATCGAGCTGCCCTCCGACGACATGAAGGGCCGCATCATCGGTCGTGAGGGCAGGAACATCCGCGCGCTCGAGCACCTGACCGGCGTGGACGTGATCGTCGACGACACGCCGCAGGCGGTCGTGCTCTCGTCGTTCGACCCGATCCGGCGCGAGATCGCGAAGATGACGCTCACGAAGCTGATCGAGGACGGCCGCATCCACCCGGCCCGGATCGAGGAGATGTACTACCTCTCGAAGACGGAGATCGACGACCACATCCGGGAGGCCGGCGAGCAGGCCGTCTTCGAGGCCAATGCGGGCGAGTTCCACGAGGAGATCGTCAAGCTCCTCGGCCGGCTCAATTACCGCACGAGCTACGGACAGAACGTGCTCAAGCACACGCTCGAGGTCGTCCACCTCACCGGGCTGATGGCGACCGAGCTCCAGGCGCACGTGAAGACGGCCAAGCGGGCAGCGCTGCTCCACGACGTCGGCAAGGCGCTGACGCACGAGGTCGAAGGCTCGCACGCGGCGATCTCGACGCAGTACGCGCGCCGCTACGGCGAGTCGTCGGGCGTCGTGCACGCCGTCGAGGCCCATCACTACGAGGTGCAGCCGCAGACCGTCGAGGCCGTGCTCCTGATCGCCGCCGACGCGATCTCGGGCGCGCGGCCGGGGGCCAGGGGAGACAGCCTCGAGAACTACATCAAGCGGCTGCACGCCCTCGAGGAGCTGGCGACGAAGCGCGAGGGCGTGGAGAAGGCCTACGCGCTCCAGGCGGGCCGCGAGATCCGCGTCATCGTCAAGCCCGCCGAGATCGACGACGACCAGGCGGCGCTGCTCTCGCACGAGATCGCGCGCGACATCGAGGGGGAACTCGAGTACCCGGGCCAGATCAAGGTGACCGTGATCCGCGAGTTGCGCTCCGTCGAGTTTGCCAAGTAGGGCGCCTGCCCGGGCTACGATTCGAGGCCGTGCAGCGCTACCACGTCACGACGTTCGGCTGCCAGATGAACGCCCACGACTCGGAGCGGATCAAGGGCATGCTCGAGGAGCTCGGGCTCGGGGAGGCCGTTTCCCAGGAAGAGGCGGACGTGCTCGTCTTCAACACCTGCACGATCCGCGAGAAGCCGGATCAGCGCTTCGCGGCGCACATCGCGCAGGCGCGGGCCCTCAAGGAGCGGGATGGCGACAAGGTGATCGCTGTCGGCGGCTGCTACGCCGAGGCGCAGCGCGAGCGGCTCTTCGAGCTCTACCCGTTCGTCGACGTCGCCTTCGGGCCCGGCTCGATCGCGCACCTCGGCGAGTGGCTCGGCGCCGGCGGGCAGGCACCGCGCTCGAGCTTCGGCATCGGGGAGGAGCGGTCATTCGCTGCCGGCCTCGCTGCGCACCGCGAGCGTCGCTTCCAGGCCTGGGTGCAGGTGTCGATGGGCTGCAACTCGGTCTGTTCGTACTGCATCGTCCCCAAGGTGCGCGGGCGCGAAGTGAGCCGCCGCCCCGGCGAGATCCTCGCCGAGGTGCACAGACTGGCGGACGACGGCGTGCGCGAGCTCACGCTCCTCGGCCAGAACGTCAACTCGTGGGGGCGAGACCTGCTCCCCGATCTCAAGACCGACTTCGCCGAGCTGCTCCGCGCCTGTGACGCGGTGCCCGGGATCGAGCGCATCCGCTTCACGAGCCCGCACCCGAAGGACTTCCGGCGCAACGTGATCGCGGCCATGGCCGACTGCGACGCGGTCTGCGAGCACGCGCACCTCCCGCTCCAGTCCGGCTCGACCCGAATCCTGAAGGCGATGCGACGCACGTACGGCCGTGAGCGCTACCTCAGTCTCGTCGACGAGCTGCGCGGCGCAATCCCGGATCTCGCGCTGACGACGGATATCATCGTCGGCTTTCCGGGCGAGACCGAGGGCGACTTCGAGGAGACGCTCGAGGTCGTCGAGGAAGTCGGCTACGACAGCGCCTTCACCTTCGTCTACTCACCGCGGAGCGGGACCGAGGCGGCCTCGATGCCGGACCAGGTGCACGAAGATGTCAAGCGTGAGCGGATCGAGCGCCTGATCGACCTCGTGCAGCGCATCGCGCACGAGCGGAACCAGGCCCGCGTCGGACGCAGCGAGCAGGTCCTCGTCGAGGGCCCCAGCCGCACCGACCCGACCCTCCTCCGCGGGCGCACGCGGCGCAACACGACCGTCAACTTCACCGGATCCGCGGGGCCGGGGGAGCTCGTCGAGGTGCGGATCGAGAGCGCGACGTCGACAACGCTTCGCGGCAGCGCGCTGGCCGCCGTCGCCGCGTGACCCTCCCTCAGCGCGAACTGGCCTGGGAGGGCCTGCTCAATGCGCGCGATCTCGGCGGCCACAGCACCACCGACGGAGGCGAGACCGAGTACGGCCGCGTCGTGCGCGCTGACAGCGTCCGTCAGCTCACGGACGCCGGCTGGCAAGCCCTGCTCGACTACGGCATCCGCACGGTCGTCGACCTCCGCGGCGACCAGGAGCGGCAGGATGACCCACCCGCTCACGTCGACGTCGAGGTCGTGCATGCGCCGTTCATGGAGGCGAACGACGCCGAGTTCGAGGAGATCTCGGCCGAGGTCGAGGCGGCCGCGAAGGCGGCTCCCGACGTCGAGACCGCGACGCGGGACGTGTACGTCATCTTTCTCGAGCGCTTCAAGGAGAACGTCGCCGCCGGCATTCGCGCCGTCGCCCGCGCCCCCGAGGGTGGTGTCGTCGTCCACTGCATGGGCGGCAAGGACCGCACCGGGCTGCTGACCGCGTTTCTCCTGCACATCGCGGGCGTCGACGACGAACAGATCGCGGCGGACTACGCGCTGAGTGAGGAGCGCCTCCGGCCGCGCCACGAGGAGTGGCTGGCGAAGGCGGAGACGGAAGCGGAGCGGGAGCGCCTGCGCCGCCTCTCGCGCACGCCGGCGGCCTCGATGCTCGGCGTATTCGCGGAGCTCGAGCGCCGCCACGGAAGCATCGAGCAGTTCCTGCGCGAGGGTGGCCTGAGCGACGAGGATCTGGCGCTGGCCCGCGCACGTCTCCGTGACTGATTCAGTCCTCGCGCTCTTCGGGCCGACCGCATCCGGCAAGACCGCGGTCGCGGAAGCGCTCGCCGACCGCATCCCCGCCGAGATCGTCTCCGCCGACTCGATGCAGCTCTACCGAGGGCTGCCGATCCTCACGGCACAGCCGGAGCGGCCGACGCGGCTCGTCGCGATCTGGGACCTCGACCACGAGGCATCCGTCGGCGAGTACCAGCGGCTCGCGCACACGGCGGTCGACGAGATCCTCGCCGCTGGGAGTACCCCGATCGTCGTCGGCGGCACCGGTCTGTACCTCCGCGCCGCCCTGGCCGACCTCGACCTGCCGCCGGCGCCGGAGCCGGGCGCCCGCGAGCGCTGGGTTCGCCTCTACGACGAGCAGGGCGCGGAGCGCGCACACGAGCTTCTCTCCGAGCGTGACGCCGAGGCCGCCGCTGCCGTGCATCCCCACGACCGACGACGGGTCGTACGCGCGCTCGAGCTCGCAGAGGCCGGGTCGAGCCTGCGGCCCGATCGAGACCGCCTCTGGACACACGAGACACGGCATCCGACGCACATCTTCGGGCTCGAAGTGCCGAAGGAGGAGCTC
>JBKPFP010000154.1:0-4498 GCA_046744435.1 Actinomycetota bacterium
CGAACGGGCGGAGAGTGGAGCGGCCATGAGCCCGCCGCCCCAGACGGTTAGGTACGTCTTGATGGTCGTCCCGTCGCTCAAAATGACCTGGTCGGTCGCGATCTCCCTCGCTGACACGCCCAGCTTGATCTCAACGCCGCGGCGCTGGAGTTGTTTTGCCGCGTAGGTGTGCGCCTCGTCGGAGAAAGGCGCCAGCACGGCGTGACCGAGGTCGACCAGGATCACCCTCGCGCCCTTGATCGCGAGCTGCTCGTACACGTGGGGCATTACGTCGTGGACCAGCTCTGCGAGCGCGCCCGCCGATTCGACCCCGGTCGCGCCCGCCCCGACGACGACAAAGGTGAGCGCACCCTCCTCGAGCACCTCAGGCTTCGTGCTCGCGTCCTGGAACAGCTGCAGGACGCGCGAGCGCACTCGTTTGGCGTCGTCGAGCGAATACAGCGGGAAAGCGAATTCCTCCGCGCCTGGGGTATGGAAGAAGTTCGGCTGGGAACCCGCGGCGAGAACCACGTGGTCACCCTCGATCACACTCCCGTCCGCGAGCGTGACTGTCCGCGCCTCAGGGTCGGCCGACACGACCTCGGCCTTGCGCACGTCGACGTTCTCCTGGTCCCGGAATAGATCCTCTAGGTCGAAGGCGATGTCTTGCGGCGTGAGCTCCGCTGTCGCCACCTGGTAGAGGAGCGGCTGGAACTGGTGGTAGCCGTTCTTGTCGAGCAGCGTGACGCGAACGCCCGTCTTGCCGGCGAGCCCCTTCGCGCACGCAACTCCCGCGAAGCCTCCGCCCACGATGACGACATGGGTGGTGGTGTCCTCGCTCATCGTGTGCCCCACATGCCGTCGCAAACGTAGTGCGACGGCGGCGCTCGATCATCACCCGGAGCGGATGATTCAGTCGGCGCAGACAGGCCAGTAGCTATGTCATTCCCATCGCGTGATGGCCCGTACCTCTCCACGAAGAGATCCTGTAGACAATCACGGCTCGAGAGTGGGTACCAGCCCGCAAAGTCTCTGCGACTGAGCGAATCTCGCCGTCCCAACGACCGATCAGTCAGCGGATGAACCGATCCGGCGCGATGCCGCCGAACCGCTCGACGAGCAGCCGATGCCGCAGGCCTCGATCACTCACCGTCAGCGACTCCCGGCCGAGCTTTCCCATCACCGTCCGGACGATGCAGGCGCCGGCGAGGATGACTTCCGCCCGCTTCGGCTGGAGGCCGACGATCGCTCGCCGCTCCTCGGCGCTCCGGGTGCGGAAGAGCTCGATCAGCCGATCGAGCTCGTCGACGTCGAGCTCGCTGCCCTGCACGACCTCCGGGTCGTACGTCGCCAGCTCGTGCTTCACCGACGCGAGGTTCGTCACGGCTCCCCCCATCGCGACGAGCCCGGCGGGCGTCGGCTGGCCGTCGAGCGACGCGAGGTCCGCAGCAATCGCGTCGAGCGCCGAGGCGAGCGCCGTGTCGTCGACGACCCCGTCGAGACCGAACTGCTCGGTAATGCGCACCGCCCCGACCGGGACGCTGAACTGCTCCTCGACGCGCTCTCCTTGCCCGAATGTGAACTGCGTGCTGCCGCCACCGGTCTCGAACACGATCAGCGACCCGTCGACGCGCTCGATGCCGGACGTCGCGGCGAGGAACGCGAGCCGGGCTTCCTCCTCGCCGCTGATGACTTCGACGCGAACACCGCACCGCGCCTGCACAGTCTCGACGAACTCGGCGCTGTTGGCCGCAGCTCGCAGACCTGCGGTGCCGACCGCGACGATCGCCTCGGCGCCGAATCGCCCTGCTTCGTCCGCCATCGCGGCGATCGCGGCGATCGTTCGCTCCGTCGGCACTGCCTGGAGCCCGCCCGCCTCCCGGACCCCCTCGCCCAGCCGCGTCACCTCGGCGCGGTCGACCAGCTGCCGCCAGGCGCCGTCCGCCGTCCGCTCGGCGAGGCGGAACTTCACCGAGTTCGTGCCGACGTCCACCACCCCGTACCGGCGTGCCCCGAACCCGACGAGCGCCATTAGTCCCCGCGGAAAGCTCACGTTCGGGAGCGACCACAGCCCGAGCTCCTCGACCGCCGTGCGGACGAGTGCGGGATCCTCGGCCTCGACGGCGATCGTATGTGTCGCCCGCGAGCCCGTCAGTACGTCGGTCAGCTCGGCCATGCAGCCGCCGAGCGCGTAGTGGACGCGTCGTTTGTGCACCGGGACCGAGTGAAGCTCGGCGCTCGGACGCACGACCTCGTCGACGAGCTCGTCGAGCTCATACGGGTCACGAGCGAGGGCTGGCACGACCACGTCGAGCGCCGCGAGCAGCTCGGCGACATCCGTCGCGGCAATCGGAAACTCGGCCTTCGCGACGGGCCGCCACTGCTCGAGCCCGTCGTCGCTCACCTGCTCGAGCCGCTTGACGTCGAGCACGCCGCCTCGGACTTTGATGCTCGCCTCGCTGCGATCCGTAACGATGTACAGCTCGTCACTGTCGTCGATGCGCGTGGGCGCGAGCTCGCGCAACCGGTCGGCCGCCGCTCCGAACCGCTCGCCGAACGTGCGCCATTCCCAGCGCGGGACGATCACCGAGACGTCTCGCCCGTGAAGGCCGAGCTCGCCCGGCCGGCCCGGGATGACCTCCGTCGTAGGCCGCCCGGTAGCAAGATGGTCGCGACCATGAGACTGAGCTTGTCCACGTTGTATGCGAGCAGCAGCGTGACGAGACCGGCGAGGAGAAACGAGAGCCAGACGGCGGATCCTGCAATGACCGCCGCCTCGCCGAGGACGGCGAAGATGCCGGCTCCGACCATGGAGCCGATGGCGATGAAGGCAGCGCCGCGGACGGAAATCCGCGCGGGCTGCTCGCTCCTACTCACCCCTGCCGCCGTCTCCTGAGCGTAGCCGCGCCTAAGTCCCTGCGGGCGCGAGCGCCGACTGGGGTTGTGCGGCGCGCCGGTCGAAGAACTTGCCGAGCTCGGCGACCGCGACGAAGACGATCGGGCCGAGCAGGCAGATCCCCCACTGCGTGCTGGTCAGGGTGACGGTGTCGAAGATCCGCTGCAGCGGCGAGAGGCTCGTGACGAGGAACGTCAGCACCAGCGCCGCGCCGATCAGCTGCATGAACCGCCGGTTCGCGATCGTGTAGCGACTGAAGATCGTCGCCGTGGGCTCCCGGGCCTCGAGCGCGGCCACGATGTGCATGAGGGAGAGAGTGGTCAGGCCCATGGTCGTGGCGACGGCGAGGTTGTAGCGCTCCTCTCCCCAGGCGACCACTGCGAGGGCGAGGGCCGCCATGACCAGGCTCGCGATGCCGAGGCGGATCCCCAGCGCGCGGTCGACGATCGGCGCGTTCGCATCTCGGGGTGCTCGATCCATGAGCCCTGGGACCGGCGCGTCGAAGCCAAGTCCGATTGCAAGCAGCACGTCCACGGCGAAGTTGATCCACAGGATCTGCAAAGGCGTCAGCGGCGTGCCTCCCGCGATATCGAAGATGCCGGCACCGAGGAAGGTGAGGATGAACCCGCCCAGCATCACCAGCTGGACGCGCACGTACTTCATCAGGTTGTCGTAGATGCCGCGGCCGCCCTCGACGGCACTGACGATGGTGGCGAAGTTGTCGTCGGTGAGGATCATGTCCCCGGCTTCCTTCGTCACCTCGGTGCCGGTGATCCCCATCGCGACGCCGATGTCCGCGCGTTTGAGTGCAGGCGCGTCGTTGACTCCGTCGCCGGTCATCGAGACGACGTTGCCCTTGCGCTTGAGGACGTCCACGAGCCGCACCTTGTCCTCCGGGGCGACGCGTGCGACCACGCCGATGCCGCCGACCTGATCTTCAAGCTCGGCGTCGCTCAGCGCTGTGAACTCGGTGCCCGTCAGTGCTCGGCCCTCGATTCCGAGCTGGGCGGCGATGGCGGCCGCGGTCGTCGCATGATCGCCGGTGATCATCCGAGCCCGGATTCCGGCCTCCTTGCAGCGCGCGATCGCGTCTCTCGCCTCCTTGCGCGGCGGGTCGACGATGCCGATCAGGGCGAGCAGGGTCAGGCCCTGGACCTCGTCGAGCAGCTGGCCGTCCGGCCGGAACTGAGCCGGATCGATGTCACGCGAGGCCACGGCCAGCACGCGGAGTCCCTCGCCGGCGAGTCGATCGTTCTCGGCGAGGACGCGATCTCGCCCACCCTCCGCCGGGATTGCGACTCCCGCGGCGTCGCGGATGGAGGACGACCGGGCTAGCAGCACGTCGGGCGCTCCCTTGACAAAGCAGCGGATGACCTTGCTGCCGCCGTTCTCCATCTCGTGGAAGGTGGCCATGAACTTGTATTCCGAATCGAACGGCACCTCGGCGACGCGGGGGTAGGCACGCCGCGTCTCGTCGACGTCCAGCCCGCCCTTCGCCGCCAGGACGACGAGCGCCGCTTCGGTCGGGTCGCCCACGATCTCGCCGGCGCGAACGGCCGCGTCGTTCGCGAGCGCCATCGGCAACAGGAACGGCTCGAGCGCCGTCTCGGGTTCCCCCGCGAC
>JBKPFP010000230.1:0-5330 GCA_046744435.1 Actinomycetota bacterium
GAAGGGCTCGTCGTCGAGGTGGATGACCGGGCCGACGAGCTCGCATCCATCCTCGCGGCGCGTGGGCTCGACGCGGTGTTGGACGGCGGCGTGATCCTCCTCGCCGGCGCGGACGACGCCTACGACGCCGTCCGCGACACCGTCGCCGATCTCGGAGTCGGTCTGCGACGGCTCGAGCCGCGTGGGCGAACGCTGGAAGACGTGTATCTGGGGGTGGACGCGTGACGACCGGCCAGGACGCGCGTCTCTATGACCTCGGGTACCGACGCTACGACGGGCCTCGCGAGCGTCCGGCGCGGGCAATCGTGGCGCTCGCCGAGTTCACGGCCCGTCGCGTGCTCGGCCTGGGGCGGGGCGCGCGCCACAAGGTGCTCCCTGCGGTCACGCTCGCGATCGCATTTCTGCCGGCGCTCTTCTCCGTCGCGTACGCCGTCTTCGCGAGCAACATCGTCACCGAGGACCTCGTCACGTACGGCGACTACATGTTCTTCATCGGCAGCGCGCTTGCGCTCTTCGCGGCGCTCGTCGCCCCCGAGGCGCTGTGCCCGGACCGGCGCACGGGGATGCTCGGCCTCTACCTCGCGGGCCCACTCGATCGCAATCGCTATCTGGTCGCTAAGGGGGCGGGCGTTCTCGCCGTCATGCTCCTGATCACCCTCGGCCCGCTCCTCTTCATGCTGCTCGCATTCGTCCTCGCCGGGCTGGGGCCGTCCGCCACCGAGACCCCGGAGCTCCTGGCGCGAATCTTCGCGGCCGGGATCGTGACGGCGCTGCTCTATGCCGCGCTCTCGATGGCAGTCTCGAGCCTCACCACCCGACGAGCCGCGGCCGCGGTCGGGGTCGTGCTGCTTCTGTTCGTCCCGGCGAGCGTCGTGCGGGCGGCGATCGAGAGCGCGGGCGCGCCGAACGAGCTCGACCTGCTCAGCACCCCGTTCGTCGCGTTCGAGCTCGCGTACCGGATCTTCGGGGAGAGCTCCGAGGAAGCCGAGCCGGTCACGGAGCTGTCGACGTGGATGGTGACCGGCGGGGTCGGTGCAGCCATCGTGGCCGGCGCGCTGGTCTGCTGGCTCCGCTACCGGCGTCTCGAGGCCTTCCGGTGAGCCAGCCACGAGTCGTCGCAGAGAACGTTTCGACGTGGTTCGGGGCGCTCGTCGCCGTCTCCGACGTCAGCTTCGACGTCGGGCCCGGCGTGACGGCGCTGCTCGGCCCGAACGGTGCCGGTAAGTCGACGATGTTTCGCATGCTCTGCGGGCTCGCGCGGCCGTCCAAGGGCACGGTCCGCGTCCTCGGCCGTGATCCGCGGGCGGACACCGGCGTCAGTCGGCTCATCGGGCTCGTGCCGCAGCAGGAGAGCGTCTTCGAGCCGCTCACCGCACGAGCGTTCGTCACGCTGTCCGCCACGCTGCAGGGGCTGCCCGATCCAGACGGCGCGGCGGCGGCCGCGCTCGAGACGGTCGAGCTCGATCCCTCGGACTCCCGCCGGCTGCCGACCTACTCGAAGGGGATGCGACAGAGGGTGAAGGTCGCGCAGGCGATCGTCCACGAACCGGCCGTGCTCGTGCTCGACGAGCCGCTGACCGGGCTCGACCCGCGGCAGCGAATGGACATGGTTGCCCTGTTCCGGCGTCTCGGCAGCGAGGGGCGCTGCGTGATCGTGTCCAGCCACGTGCTCGCCGAGGTGGAGCGCCTGGGCTCCGAGGTCCTCGTCATGTCTCAGGGCCGCCTTGCGGCCGCGGGCGACTTCCACGCGCTGCGCGACCTGATGGACGACCGGCCGATGCGGATCCGGGTCCGCACCGATCGGCCGCGCGAGCTCGCCGGTGCGCTGGTCGAGGCTGGGACTGCGGTCGGCGTCCGGCTCGACGGAGACGACCTGCTCGAGCTCGACACGAGAGACGCCAGGGCGCTGGCCCGTGCTCTCGCGCCGGTCGCGCGTGAGCGCGGCGCGCGCCTCTTCGAGGTGCACCCGCTCGACGCCGACCTCGAGGGCGTCTTCCGCTACGTGGTGCAGCGATGAGCGTGGTGAGCGCAACCTCGGTTCCCGCCCGCCCGGGCACGCTCGTCTCGCTCCTCGCGCTCTACCGGCTGCTGCTGCGCACGCAGATCACCGTTCCGCGCCTCCTCGGCATCGGCGCTCTCGGCGCGCTCTCGATCGTGATCGGGGTGTTTGCGGGCCTGGACGACAACGCCCCTCAGGCGGCCGCGGACGCCGTCTCCGGCTACGGGCTCGGGATCCTCGTGCCGCTCGCGACGCTCTGGTTCGGCACGTCTGGCCTCGGCGAGCTCGTGGAGGACAAGCTGCTCGTCTACCTGTGGCTGAAGCCCGTGCCGCGCTGGCAGCTTCCCGCGGCGGCCGTGCTCGCCACGGTCAGCATCGTCGTGCCGCTGACCGCGCTGCCGCTGACAGCATCGGCCGTCGTCGCGGGCGCAGGAGACGTGGCTTGGGCGACGCTGCTCGCCGCGTCGCTCGCCGCGCTCGCGTACGCCGGCCTGTTCGTGGCGGCCGGCCTCTGGTTTCGGCGCGCGGTCTGGTGGGGGCTCGTCTTCGTTCTGATCTGGGAGAACGTGGTTGCCTACACGGCCGAGGGCGCGGCACGGTTCACGGTGATCGGCTGGGCGTCCTCGGTTCTCGGCCTGGCGCCAGGAATCGACGTGCAGCTCGACGCCGGCCCCGCCGCCGTCGCGCTCGTCGTCCCGCCCGCGATTGCAGTCGCAGCGTGGCTGGCCGCGACGTGGCGCAGCGGCCGGGCCGACATCGACTAGGGCGGCGCTCAGGCGCGGACGACCGCAGGCGAGAGGGCGTCCGGGATGAACATGCGCGGCTTCCCGCGACCGTCGGCTCGCACGACCCAGACATCCCCGACCAGGCCGTACAGGATGCGGCCGTCGTCCAGCCACTCAACCTGGTCGTCCACGTTCCGCGTCTCGGCCAGGGCGGTCTCCCGACCGGAGGCGAGGTCGAGGACGTGCAGGCGCCACCTGTAGCCCTCGCGGTGCTTGTACGCGATCCGCGTCTCGTCGGGCGAGAGTGACGGACACTCGACGCCGCTGTGGATGACCCTCGCCGTGCGGGCCGCGACGTTGCCCTCGACGAGGTACATCTTCCCGGCGCTCGAGAGCGTCGCGTAGAAGCGGCTGCCGTCGCGCGTGAACGTCACACCCCAGAAGTTGAAGTCGATCGCCTTGAACGGGCGCCCGTCGCGCATGACCTCGAACTTCTCGAGCTCGGCGAGCACCTTCCCGGAGCCCATGTCGATCAGCGCCGTCAGCGTCGAGAACCCGTCGTCGAGGTACGAGTGGCCGGTGACGAACGTCGTCATCGCTCCGTAGCGCCCGTTCGGCGAGACCCGCGCACGGCTGAGCAGCCCGGCCAGGCGTGCCTTCCCCAGCGGCTTGAAGTCGGCGCCGAAGACGCGCGCGTCGACGGAGGCGCCGAGCGGGTCCTGGGCGGGGAGGAGGCAGAGACCCTTGCCGGCGGCGACGTGGACGCGTTCGCAGACGAGGCCGGTGAACGTCCGCCTCGAGCGTGGGGCGCGAACCGGGGCGACGACGATCTCCGCGTAGTGCCGGTCGCGGGCGACGTGCTGGTAGACGAGGAACGGCTTCCGGGCAGTCGCCAGCTGCACCGCCCGTGTGTCGGCCGGCCGCGTCACCTCCTGCTCCTCGGAGTGGAGCGCAGCCCAGGCCACGAACCCGCCGGCCGCCGCGACGGCGACCCCGACGACCACGGCGAAGACGAGGAGGCGCTGCCGGCTACTCAACGGGCTCGACCTCCGGGGCGCGACGCAGTGCGACCGCCGCCAGCGTCATCGCGAGCAGGAGCCCGATCGCGTAGACCGCGAGTGCCGTCTCGACGTCGTACCACGTCCACAGCGTGCCGAATAGGACCGAAGCGAGCAACCGGCCGAGGCTCGTCGACGTGACGATCAGCGCCAGGCCGCTGCCCCGGAGGGCGGCCGGCAGGGTTCCACTGGCGAGCGCCATCAGGACGCCGTCGGTCGCCGCGTAGTAGAGGCCGAGCAGGCTGAGGTAGAGCGGGATCTCGGCGGCGCCACCGGACGGCAGGAGCAGCAGCCCGTATGCGGCGAGCAGCGGCAGGTACCCGAAGACGAAGGTGCGTCCGCGCCCGTAGCGGTCGGCGATGCGGCCGACCGGGATCGCGAGCAGCATGTACGCGAGCGCGGTGCCGACGAAGAGGAGCGGGAGAAAACGCTCGTCGAAGTCGACGCGCTTCTGGAGCGCGATGAAGAGGAACCCGTCGCTGACGGTCACCAGCCCGAGCGCGCCCGCGACCGCGGCGAGCGTTCGGAAGCGCAGCGAGCCGAGCAGGCGCGCGGCCGCGGCCAGCGAGACAGGCGAGTCGGCCGAGACCTGTACGGGCCGGTTCTCGACGAAGAGAGCGAGGATGGCGAAGCCGATCACCGCGGCGGCGAAGCTGACGACGAAGATCGCGTCGAACTCGCCGGGCGCGGCCCAGAGCAGCGAGAACGCGATCAGGGGGCCGAGCATCGCGCCCGCGGTGTCGAGCGCGCGATGCACGCCGAAGGCGGTAGCGAGCTGGTCACGCTCGCTCGAGAGCGAGATCAGCGCGTCGCGCGGAGCCGTGCGGATCCCTTTGCCGGTGCGGTCGACGAAGACGATCGCGCCGAACGCCGTCACGCTCTGAGCAGCGAGCAGGCCGAGCCTGGAGACCGCCGACAGCCCGTAGCCGAGACCGGCGACCTCCTTGTGCCGGCGGGTGCGGTCGGCCACGAACCCGCCCGCGATGCGCACGAGGGCGGCCGCGCCCTGCTGGAGCCCGTCGACGATCCCGAACTGGAGCGGCGTGAACCCGAGCGTGTAGAAGAGGTAGAGCGGGAGGATCGTCGCGACCATCTCCGAGGAGATGTCCGTGAACAGGCTGACGAGGCCGAGCAGGACGACGTTGCGGGCGACGCGAAGGCGACGGAGCCTGAGCAGCTGTTTCGGGTGCGCTACCTGGTACACGGAGAGAGTGTTCGGCTCAGGCGCCTAGAAGCACAAGAGGCCGGCGTTAGGCCGGCCTCTTGGCAGTGTGAATCGCGGAGCGGCTAGCCGGCGCGCCAGAAAGCCCACGCGTCCTGCATGCGTGCGGCCTGGCCGGCCGTGAACTCCGTGTAGCACTGGTCGTACGAGTAGTCCATGTAGTTGTGGATCGGGTCGAGCCCCGGCGCCGGGCAAGTGTCCTTCCCGATGGGGCACCCGCTCGTCGGCGTGCGCTCGGACGGCGTGTCGGCGACTCCGTCGCCCTCGCGGCCGCACTTGCCCTCGAACGTGTGCGCGAGGTTCAGCCAGTGGCCGACCTCGTGCGT
>JBKPFP010000275.1:0-16748 GCA_046744435.1 Actinomycetota bacterium
GCTCGACCGCGAGACGCAGGCGTTCGGGCTCGCAACGACGGGCGGCGTCGTCACGCACACGGGCATCGCCGGGCTCACGCTCGGCGGCGGCATCGGCTGGCTGATGCGCAAGCACGGCGCCACGGTCGACAACCTGCTCTCGGCTCAGCTCGTGACGGTCAATGGGGACGTGGTGACGGCAAGCGGAGACGAGAACGCCGATCTCTTCTGGGGGATCCGCGGTGGGGGCGGCAACTTCGGGATCGTCGCCTCGTTCGAGTACCGGCTCCATCCTGTCGGCCCGGAGGTGCTCGCCGGGCCCATCTTCCACGCGCTCGACGACGCGTCCGAGCTCCTGCGCTTCTACCGTGAATTCATCGCCCACGCGCCCGACGAGCTGACGACGATCATCAATCTCCGACGGGCGCCCTCGCTGCCGCTGCTTCCTTCCGAGCTCCACGGCCGGCCGGTCGTGATGGTCGTGGTCTGCTACGCCGGCCCTCTCGGGGAGGGCGAGGCCGTCGTCCGACCGCTGCGGGCGTTCGGTTCGCCGCTCCTCGATGCAATCGAGGCCAGGCCGTACACGGCACTCCAGTCGATGTTCGACGCCACCGTCCCGCACGGCTGGCACTACTACTGGAAGTCCTCGGAGCTCCCGCCCCTCAGCGACGGCGCCATCGAGACCCTCCTCGAGCACGTTGCGGAGCAGACCTCGCCAATCTCCTACTGCATCACCTTCCAGCTCGGCGGGGCGGTGAGCCGCGTCGGCGACGACGAGACCGCCTTCAGCCAGCGCGACGCCGCCCACAACGTCAACATCAACGCCGTCTGGACCGCCGACGACGAGGAGCCGGAGCGCCACGTCGAGTGGGCTCGCCGGTTCCATGCGGCCCTCGAGCGGTTCGCCTGCGACCGGGTCTACGTGAACTTCCTCGGCGACGAGGGCGAGGAGCGCGTCCGGAGTGCGTACGGGGACGAGAAGTACCGGCGGCTCGCCGCGCTGAAGGGGGAATGGGACCCGAGCAACTTCCTCCGCCACAACCAAAACATCGAGCCGCGTCGAACGCGCGTCGCCCCTCAGGCATACGAGCGTCACGGCGTTCCCGACGCTTGAGCGAATCAAGACCGCGGTGGTCACACGTCGCCTCCGCCGGCAACGCAACATATAGGCTGGCGAGGCTTACCCGTCCCCAAAACCTCGGTTGCTCGCGCTGACCGGCGAGATCGGCGAGGCGCGCCGGCTGGCGCTCGCCACGCGGGCGGCGACGTCCCCGGATCTGTTCACCTGCGAAGTGCTCTGGCGGCGCGCGCTCGCCCTCGTCGCCGCATCCGACGGTCGGATACGCGAGGCGTTGCGGAATGACATTCCATGCGCGGACGCTCGAGAGGCCGCCACCATCTGGTACATGGCGGCGGATTGAGCGGCACGCCGACGCTCGCTCGCCGCGGCTCATAACCCGAGGTCGCAGGTTCAAATCCTGCCCGCCGCTACTATCAGAAAGGCCCCGCAAAACGGGGCCTTTCGCGTCATTGATCAGAGGATTGCCAACGGGTTCAGGGGCGAGCCCGTGCCGCCGGTGATGCGAAGCGGAGCAGCGATGAAGAGGAACTCCCAACGCCCTGCTCGTTCGCAGGCAGCGAGCAGGTCCTCGAGCTGCAGGTAGTCGAGCAGGTGGACGCCCATGGCGTTGAGCGCCAGGACGTGGATCGGGAAGTCGATGCCCTCGGTGCTGCTGGGCGCGGTGTCGCTGTTTCCGTCGCCGCCGAGCGCTGAAACCCCGCGCTCCGCGACGAACGGCATGGCCGTGGGATGCAGGCCTGCCTTGGCATTCGCCGTAGGCCACGGACCGAGCTCGCTGAGCCGACGAGTGTGACCCGTGCGAACGAGGAGCACATCGCCCTCGCCGACACTGACGCCCTGCTCGTGTTCGGCCGCCTCGAGCTCGCTGCGGAAGACGTGCTGGCCCGGCTCGAGCCAACGAACTCCCCGGAGACGAGGGATGTCGAGGAGGACTCCTCGGGCCACCAAGCCGTTCGCGAGCACCTCGATTGATTCGGCACCCGCGCCTCTTGCCGTCACGGCCGCGGCCGGAGTCCCGTTGTAGAGCGAGCCCTCGTAGCTGACGTGGCAGAACGCGTCGATGTGCGTGTGGCCGTCGTGGTGGTAATCGGCGCCAACGAAGTCCTTCGCGAACCGCAGCTTTCCGAGCGCGTGGCCACCGTCGCCTGGAGTGGTCGTCATGATGTGAACGGCGGGCTCCGGGTTATCGTCCGAGGCCTTCGTGTTCATCGGCAAGCTCAGCGTCACAGTGGTCCCGTCTTGCACAAGACGGGACGCCGCGACTACCCGGTCGGGCTCGAGGTGATTCAGTGCCCCTCGTTCATCGCGCTCGCCCCACCGTCCCCACGAGCTGACGCTGCGAAAGAGCTCGGCGAACTCCGCATTGGTGAGGTCGACGCGTGTATCAGGCGGTTCGGTCATTGGAGGCTGCCTGAGATGGGCTTACACGAGACCTTTCATTGCGAGCCGGTGCCTGCCATCGTTCGGTTGGGGTGAATCCGCCAGAGACACAGCCCGAACCGGGTCTCTAAGACCGCCTTTGCCGTGTCTAGGGTGAAGGCGACCGTCCTGAGCGACGCGAGCGCACGCCCATTGGTGCTGGCCCTCCTGCCTGCATTCGCGGACGCGAGCGGAATCCCGGCAGAGGACGGGCGGCGGCTGGAGACGGTCGTCGCGGGCCTCGTCAGCTTCACTCTCGACAACGCCTACCCGGACGACGACCTGGGGGAGATCGAAGTGACGCTCGAGGCGGACGCCGACGTCGTCCACGTCACCGTGCACGACTGGGGCGTGCCGCTGACGAGCGCCGGCGGCGACTTCGGGCCGTTGCCGGAGGCGCTCGCCAACCTCGCACCTCACGCCCTGAACGTGCGGCTCTTGAACCTCGGCTCCGGCGGGAAGCGCATGTCGGCGGAGGTCTCCGTCCGCTCGAGGGGCGATGGACACACGAGGCGGCACCACCTCGAGGCTGCGCCGCGGTCGGCGCAAGCCCTCGTAGAGTCCGACGCGATCGAAGTAAGGGCGGCTACGGCTCAGGACGCCGAGGCGATCGCCCAGCTCCTGTACGAGAACTACCACCTGAGCTACGTGCACGCGGACTTCTATCGGCCGCGGTACTTGATGGGTGCGCTCGAGGCAGGCGAGCTGCTGTCGGCGATCGCGGTCCACGACCGGCAAGTAATCGGGCACCACGCGCTGATGCCGCTTCCTGGTGTCCCGTCCGCCGAGACGGGCGCTGCCGTTGTCCATTCCGCCTATCGTGGCCTCGGAGTCTTCGGCCGTCTGTTCGAACACACGCTCGCCGCGGCGGCTGGGCGGGGCCTTGCTTCGGTTTTTGGGGACGCCGTGACCATCCATCCCTTTAGCCAGCGCGTCGAGTCCTCGCACGGCTACCACGAGACGGCGCTCCAGCTCGGGATGGTCCCTGCGCAGACCACGATGCGTGGCTTCGGCGGCGAGGGGCCTAGACGACGAACGGCCACGCTTCGCTCGTATCGTCCTTTCAATCAGCATCCACGGCAGGTCGCGCTGCCGGCCGCTTACCGGGAGCTGCTCGAGAGCATCTATGCGAATGTCGGGCTCTCGATCAAGGCGCGCACCAAGCCGGCTCCGCTCGAGGGAGATGCTGTGACGGCCAGTTTCGACGAACCGCGCTCACTTGGCTTCCTGCGGCTCCGGCGTTGGGACGAGGAAACCGCGACAGCCCTGAAGCGGGCTCTACGCCATTTGCTCTCGAAGCATGTGGAAGTCGTCTACGCGGACGTCGACATGGTGACCGTAAGCAACATCGACGAGGCGACCGGCGCGTCGAACGAGCTTGGCTTCTTCGCCGCGGGCCTGGTCCTGCACGGCCCGGACGGCCACGACCACCTGCGGCTGCAGCTGCTCGATTCCACGGAGCTCGAGCTAGAGAACGTCGTCTGTGACTCGTCGTTCGCAAAGGCGCTGAGGCGGCGGGTGCTGGAGGACAAGGCCCGCGTCGGCGGATGAGGTGGGCCTCCACGAGCTCGACTCAAATTGCAAGCGTTCTGCAAGCACAGCGCTGCTGCCGCGATGTCACCGTGTTCCGCCGAAATGCAGCGGCCTTGGGCCAATCGAGCTTGGAGCATGCGTTTCGACGGGATGCGACGGAACGCGTGTACACAATCGAGGCGGCTCATAACCCGGAGGTCGCAGGTTCAAATCCTGCCCCCGCTACTCACAAAGGCCCCGGAAACGGGGTCTTTTCTCTGCCGAGTCACGAACGCGGCGAGATCCGGAGTGGTTCGTCCGCGGCGTCAAGCGACGAAGCACCGAAGCTCGCTCACACCTGGCCTCAATGAGCCTCTGGTTTCCCCGGAGAGCAGGGAGCGCACTTCTCCTTATCCGGCCACGTTGCCGAAGGGTCCGCTCGCTGTGCCGCCTTGACCTCTTGCATGTCATGGGTCAACCTCGTGCCATCTTCGCCTTCGTCTATCCGGTCGCGACCACGTCTGTCACAGCATGGAGCGCGGCGCGAGGCCGCTCGGCTGAAGTCCTCCGGTTCCAGTGACCGCGGGTCGCGTCATCCTCATAGTCCTCGGCAGCATCGGGGTCCTGTTCGGGCTCGCCCTGCTCGCAGGGGGAGGCTTCCTGCTCTGGGCCGACCGCACGCAGCGCGAGGACGGGTATCTGACGACGCCAACCGAGCGGTTTGAGACGTCGACCTACGCCCTGACGCGCACGCGGCTCGAGGTCGATACCGACGGACCAGGCTGGCTCTTGAATGACAGCTGGTTCGGCAAGGTTCGGATCCGCGGCGAGAGTCCCGGCGCGAAGACGCTGTTCATCGGCGTTGGGCCGGAAGCAGCTGTCGCCAAGTACCTCGGAAGCGTCGCCCACGCGAGTGTCCAGGACATCGACTTCGATCCCTTCCGAGTCGAGTACTTTCCAATCGGGGGAGGCGCGCCACAAGGGCCGCCGACGGAGCAGCGCTTCTGGGCTGCCTCCGCCTCCGGCGTGGGAACCCAAACGCTGACGTGGAAGGTGCGCGAGGGCGACTGGTCGGTTGTCCTCATGAACGCCGACGGCTCGCGTAGCGTCGTTGCCGACATCGACGTCGGCGCCAAGCTGTCTTTCCTGCTCTGGGTCGCGATCGGGTTACTCCTCGGCGGTGTGCTCGTCCTTGGGGGAAGCACCGCGCTGATTGTCCTTGCCGCGCGGAGGCGCCAGCCACCGCCTGCCCCGCCGGTGCCTCCTACCGCGGGTCGCGGATCAGGAAGTACGCCGACATCCGAGCCTCCCGACCGATCAACAGAAGAGCCCCCACCCAGCTGAACGCTGTCTCGTTGGGCTCGACCTGAACCGACGCGGTGGCTGACGGCGGTGACTCCCTGCCGGATACTGCGAAGGCGCGCCGGAAACGGCGCCTTCGCTCACTGGGACTCAGGCCTCGCGCTCGACTCGCTCGCCGTCTGGTGGAGTGAGGCGGTGCGCGATCGTGGCCGCCTCGAGCCTGTTCGGCGCGTCGAGCTTGCGCAGGATGTGCGACACGTGCACGCTTGCCGTCTTGACGCTGATGACGAGCGCTGCTGCGATCTCGCGGTTGGTATAGCCGCGGGCGACGAGGCTCAGGACCTCCGCCTCTCGTGGAGTCAGCCCGAGGGTCTGTTCCAGCCCCAGCTCCACGTTGGAGTCCGCCGCTTCCGGGGGCGCAAGATCGAGCCGCGCGCGCTGGGCGAGGAGTTCGACCTCCCGCAGTAGGGGTTTCGCGCCGATCTGGGCCGCGACGGCGTGCGCCGCGCGGAGCGGCGCGCCGGCCTCGGTACGCGAAGCGCCGGCGGCGACGAGTGCCTCTGCCTCGCGCCAGCGACAGTAGGCCGCGAGTGGTGGGCGCTCGAGCCGATCCCAGGCCGCTGCGGCTTCAGACCACGACTCGGGCGGTGCAACGCCGCGGACGCGCTCGTGCTCGGCTTCGGCCAAGGCCAGCCAGCCGGCCGCGTTCGGCGTGACCGCTGCGGCCTCCTCCGCGGCGCGTCGAGCGATGTCAATGAGCTCTCCTGCCCGAGCGAGCCAGGTACGAGCGGCGTCGGTATCGCGGCGCGCTCGCGCGAGCGTTGCCAGCTCCGCCAATGCGCGCAGTCCTTTGGCGCAGAACCAGACGCGGAGCTGCGCGGCTTGCCGGGAGCTCGCCCAGCCTACGGCGTCGCCCACTGACTGGTCGGCGTCCGTCCACCGGTGCTCCCATAAGGCCAGCTCTGCGAGGAAGATGTCGTAGATACCCTGCCCGCGATCGTCGCGCAGAGTGGCAAGCGCGGCTTGGAGATGTGCCAGCGCGGCCTCGAAGTCGCCGCGTCCGATCTCGAGGTCGGCGCGCAGCATGAGAAGCATGTAGGGCGAACTGGCGGTGATGGCGCGAAGTGCCGCTGCGCTGGCGTTGTCTGCCTCGTCCCACTCGCCGATGGCAAGCAGTGCTTCGATGAAGTTCGCCACGAGTATGGTGCTGTGGATCCCGTATCGGCGCATCACCTCGAGACCCGCCTGCCCCAATCGCGCCGATTCTCGGGCCCGTCCCAACATCGTCAACGCGTCGGTGAGATTGATGTACACCCGTTCGAGGCCGATGTCATCGCCGATCTCCTCGGCGAGCTGCAGGGCCTGGCGAAGACGGGCGAGACCCTCCTCGCCGCGGCCGAGGTAGGCGAGGTCGACTCCGAGCACGGTCAGTGCTCGGACTTCTCCCTCGCCTGCGCCGATATCCCGAGCTTGGGCGAGCGCCTGCTCGGAGATCTGCAACGACTCCGTATGGCGCCACGCCAGCATCAACCCACCGGCGAGTGACCCCAGCGAATACACGCGCTCCGGCGAGGACGGCTCGGCCGGTACGAGCTCGACTGCGCGCTCGAGTGCGGCAAGCCCAGCGTTTTGACTGCCGATCGCGTAGAGGTACTCAGCTAGATCCACGTGCAGGAGCGCAGCACGATGCCGGTCTTCCGTGTCGACGAGGTCGATCGCTCGCCCGATGAGCTCGACCGCGCGAGGCGAGGCTCCTGTTTGGTCGGCAAGCTTCGCTGCCCAGGCGCAGAGCTCGGCGAGGTCGAGCCCGACGAGGTCGGTCGCGTCCGGGACGGCGGGCCAGAGCGCGAGCGCCCGCTCGAGGTGCGCGAGCGCCTCGGCCAGACCGAAGACAGCCTCCGTCTCGCGGGCCGCTTCGACGGAGGCGGTGAGCGCCTCTTCGGTGCGGTTAGCCGCCGCCCAATGGGGTGCCAGCTCCGCCGCTCCCGCCGCGCCGCTGTGCGTGAGCTCTTCTGCGAGCCGCCCATGCAGCTCCTCGCGCTCCCCGGGGAGGATCGTCGCGTAGACCGCCTCCGCCAGGAGGGCATGGCGAAAGCGGAAGCTGCTCGTGTCCGGCTCGGCGACCAGGACTCCGTGCTCCACTGCCCGGCGGAGCGAGTCTCGGAGGTCGCCCTCCGGCAGCTGCGCCGTCGCGTGAAGCAGCGGGTACCCGACGTCGCGCCCCGCGGCCGCGGCCAGGCGCAAGACGCCCTCCGTCGGCTGGTCGAGGCGGGCAACGCGCTCCAGGAGGAGATCGCGCAGGCCCCGGGGAACCTCACCGCCGGCCTCACCCGCGGCCGCGAGGAGCTCCTCGGCGAAAAGGGGGTTGCCCTCGGAGCGGGTCACGATCGTGTCCGCCGCGGCTGTCGACAGTGAAGCGTTGGCGTGACTCGCGAGGAGCGCTGCGAGCTCGTCGCGCTCGAGCGGTCCGAGCTCGAGAACGAGCCCCGTGCCGGAGCGCCCGACTCCATCGGCAAGCCTCCGCATGCGCTCCGCCGACGAAGGCTCGTCCGCGCGGTAGGTTGCGAGAAGGAGCGCTGGCAGGTCGTCGAGGTTGTGCGCAAGGAAGACGACAAGGTCGAGCGTCGAGTTATCCGCCCAGTGCAGATCTTCGAGGACGAGCAGCACCGGTGCGGCGGCTGCCTGGTCGGTAAGCAGCGCGAGCGTGCGTTCGAATGCCCGCAGCTGCGAATCCGGCGTCTGCTTGTCGACCTGTCGAGGCTCCCCGAGCGGACCCAGGGCCTCGACGAACGGCTGGAACGCCAGCTCCGTGCCGATGAGATCGATCGAGCGCCCGAGGCGGACCTCGAACCCGGCATCGAGGGCACGCTGCGCGAGCTCAGCCGCGAGCCGGGTTTTGCCGATGCCCGCTTCGCCGGCGACGAGGACGCTCGCACCCTTTCCGGTCCGCGTCGCGTCGAGCGCGCGCTCGAGCTCCCCGAGCTCGCGTCTGCGTCCGACGAATACCTCGCCCGCGCGAGCCTCCATTCCCACGCAGTATCGCGCAGCGAAACTCGGCTGGCCGGGCGCCTGTAGGCACCCCAGCTAGCGAGATAAGCACCCCGAGAGCGAAAGATAAGCCTCTCTGCCCGATGTGCTCAGGCTCGTCGACGGCCACGATCTTCAGCGACTGAACGCGACACTCGCAAGGAGGGCCACGATGACGGGCACACACACGACTATCCACCACGAGCAGAGACCACGGGGCAGACGCCTCGGGCCTCGGCGAGGAGCCTTGGCGCTCGCCCTCACGACGCGGTACCTAGTCGCGCTGGTCGGGTTGCTCGGGCTCCTCGCCGGCTCGCCGGCCGCCGGAGCTTCTCCGGCCGAGAATGGCAACTTCCCTGCTCGGATCGACCTACCCAACGGATTCTTCCCGGAGGGCATTGAGAACGGGCGGGGCACGTCGTTCTTCGTCGGCTCCATGGTGGACGGCGCGATCTGGCGAGGCGATCTTCGAACCGGGTCAGGAGCAGTGCTGGCGGCCGGAGGGCCGGGTCTCGCGTCCGCCGGGATCGCCTACGAGGCCCGGCGGGACCGGATCTGGGTCGCAGGCGTCGGACCGCCGCTCAACGGCAGTAGCGACGTGCGGGCGTACGACGCATCGAGCGGCGCGCTGCTCGCGACGTATCAGCCGCCAGGAGTCGGCCTGCTGAACGACGTCGCCGTCACGAGGGAGGCGGTGTACGTCACCGACTCGGGCTTCCCGCAGCTCGTCGTGATCCCGCTGCCGCAGGATGGTTCGCTCCCGCCTTCTGGCGCGGCGACGATCCTGCCGGTCGGCGGCGACTTCGTGCAAACCGAGGGCTTCAACCTGAACGGGATCGTGGCCGAGAACGGCGTCCTGCTCGTGGCCCAGTCTGCGGCGGGCAAGCTCTTCCGTGTCGATCGGGACACGGGCGACGCCGACGAGATCGATCTCGGCGGGGCCACCCTCACCTACCCCGACGGGCTCGAGCTGCTCGGTCACACGCTCTACGTCGTCCGCCCGTTCGACAACCGGGTCACCGTGATCTCGCTCGGAGTGGGGCTGGCCAGCGGTGTCGTCCTCGGAGACCTGACGGATCCGAGCCTCGACATCCCCTCGACCGCGACCGTGGCCGCGGGCCGGCTGTGGGCGGTCAACTTGCGGTTCACGACGCCCCCCGAGCCGACGACGCCCTACTGGATCACACGGCTGCCACTCCGCCCGTGAGTGCAAGCGACATGTCCAAGGTTTCCCTGGAACGGGCCGACGAGCACCATGAATTCGCCGTCCGAGCCTCATGGCGAAGAGGCTCGCCGACATCTACGCCCGGAGGGCGCTAGATGTGCCCGTCGTGCGGAGCGAGAAGCGCTCAGCGCACTTGACCATGTTGTCGTCGTTGTTCGCGCCGGAGTGATCGGTGCTGCGAGGCCGCCGTAGCGAAGGCGCGGTCATCAGGAAGGGCCCGCTTTGCGGGCCTTTTCTGTGTGTGGACACCACCCTCGCATAGGGTCGAGCAATGGGCCAGCCTGACCTGACCGGCCTCCTCCGCGAGCACGCCTCCAGACACTCCGTGCCGGGTGCAGCGATCGGGATCATGCGAGACGGGGCAATTGTCACGGCGCATACCGGCGTCGCCGACGCGCTCACGGGCAAGCCGGTTACGTCCGAGACGCGCTTCGCGGTCGGGTCGTTGAGTAAGTCGATGGTCGCGACGGCGGTCGCGCGTCTCGCCGGCGCCGGTCGTCTCTCGCTCGATGATCCCGTCGAAGCGCTGGTTCCCGAGCTGCGCGGCGCCGACTGGGCGGTGCGGGCGAGCGTGCGCGACTTGCTCGCCAATCGCTCTCGGCTTCCCCTGCGCGCCGAATTCGAGTTTTCGGCGTTTCCGGGCGACGACACGGACGTGCTCGCGCGGTTCGTCGAGCAGCTCCCGACGGGCGATCCGGTGCTGCCGTTCTGGTCGTACTCGAACGCCGGGTGGTGCGTTCTCGGCCGCGCGCTCGAGGCGGCGACAGGCCTGACGTGGGAGAAGGCGATGCGCGTTGTGCTCTTCGACCCTCTCGAGATGAACCAGACCCGTTCGTGAACGCGGCGGTCGACGTGCCTCGAGCTTCGGGCCATGAGATCGCTGCAGGCGGTGTCGTCCCTGCTGATCCGTGGACGCCGCGTGCGCTCGCCCCGGCGGGCTCAACGCTCCTCTCGACGGTGACGGACATGTTGCGGTTCGCGCGTGCGCATCTCGACGACCCGTCCCTCGCCGCATTGCGGGCTACCCACGAGGAGATCCGGATTCACGCGTGGTTCGATGCATGGTGCCTCGGCTGGGCCCGATTCGATTGGGGTGGCGCTCGCGTCTGGGGATGGGATGGCCTCGTCAGTGGTCAGCGTGCCGTTCTGCGGCTCGTGCCTGAAAGCGGTGGCGCGGCCGTCTTGCTGACCAATTGCGGCACCGGGCGCGCCCTGTATCGGTCGCTCTTCCCGGGCGTCATGAATACGTGGTTCGGTGTTCGCGTCCCACCGCTTCGACTCGAGCCGTCGGAAGGCGCGGCGGGCGACCTCTCGCGCTTCGCGGGGGTCTACGCGTGGCCTGACCGCCGCTGGGACGTGACCACCTCCGATGCGGGCCTCGTACTCCACAGCGAAGGTCGCTCGGTAGAGGGTCTCCCTCTCGACGAGCGGACGTTCCTCATCGATCTCGGCGACCCCGATACGCCCACCGCGACGTTTGGTGATTTCGACGACGACGGCCGCCCCGGAGTTCTCTACGAGATGCTGTGGGGGCTGCCGCGTGCGTAGCGCTGTCGGGGTCAGGCGCACGGCGCGCGGGCGACCCGGTGTGTGAGAGTTCGCCACCCGTGAGCCAGGCCACGACTCTGGAACGTCCGCTCGCCTCTGCGAGGAGGTTGATCCTTCCACTCGCGCTGGCGCAGTTCATCTGCAGCTTCGCCGGGTCGAACATGAACGTGATGATCAACGACATCAGCGACGACCTGGACACGACCGTGAAGGGCGTCCAAACGACGATCACCCTGTTCCTGCTGATCATGGCGATCCTGATGATCCCCTGTAGCAAGCTGACCGACCGCTGGGGCCGCAAGCGGTGCTTCATCTGGGGCCTTACGCTGTACGGAATCGGCGCCTTGCTGAGCGCGCTCTCTCCGGGCCTCGGCGTCCTGATCCTCGGCAACTCGGTCTTGGAAGGAGTCGGGACAGCGTTGTTGATCCCGCCGGTCTACATCCTTGCCACGTTGTGGTTCAGCGATCTCACCTCGCGTGCCTGGGCCTTCGGCGTGATCAGCGGGTTGGGAGGCATCGGCGCCGCGGCAGGTCCGTTGATCGGCGGTGTGATCACCACGGGAATCAGCTGGCGGGCCGCGTTCGTCTTCCAGGCCCTGGTCATCGCCACGATCATCCTCTTGAGCCGCGGGCTCGTCGATCCCATGCCGCCGGACCCCACGCGTCCCTTCGACGCGGTCGGGGCGATTCTCTCGGGCGTCGGCATGTTCTGCATCGTGTTCGGGATCCTGCAGGCGGGCAGCAACAATCTGCTCCTGACCGTGTTCCTCGTGATCGGAGCCGCCTTCCTCCTCTCCTTCTTCCTCTACATCCGGTCTCGCGAGCGAGCGGGAAAGGAGCCGCTGCTCTCGACCGGGCTCTTCAGGAACCGCACGTGCAATCTCGCCCTCGTCACGCAGAACATCCAGTGGCTGCTCCTCTTGGGCACGTCGTTCGTCGTGTCCGTCTTCCTGCAAGAGGTTCGCGGGTACAGCGCGATCAAGACGGGCGTCATCTTCACGGCCGCGACCCTCGGCATCCTCGCCTCGTCACTCGCTGCGGAACGACTCGCCAAGAGGTACCCGCAGAAGACGCTGATCGTGGCCGGCTTCGTCGTCACCCTGATCGGGATTGGGCTCCTCATCGGCCTCGTCGGCGCCTCGTCGAGCAACGTCGCCTTCGTGCCTGGGCTGCTGCTCATCGGCCTCGGCGTGGGCGCGATGCTGACGCCGTCCGTGAACGTCGTGCAGTCCAGCTTCCCCGAGGAGCTCCAGGGCGAGATCTCGGGCCTCTCGCGCAGCGTCTCCAATCTCGGCTCGTCGTTCGGCACCGCCATCGCCGGCACGATCCTCGTCTCGGTCTTCGCCACGGGGAAGGGGTCCTACGCAATCGCGATGGCCTCCCTCGCCCTATTTGGTGTCATCGGCCTCGTGGCGGCACTTCTCCTCCCTGGCAGCCTCAAGCCCCAGCAGGCCCCGTAAGGCCGCACCGGCTCACTGGCGCAGGTCGGTAAAGCGCATCGCGACGACGGGGCGGCTGAAGCCCTTCAGGCGGAGGTCCGAGACCGGCTCGCCGCCAATGCGGTCGTCGAGCGCCGCGTGCGTCCGCTGGCTGAGCAGGATCTCCCCGGCCGCCGCGACATCGCTCAGCCGCGACGCGAGTATGGCGACCTGACCGACGGCGCCGTACTCGTAGCGGCCCTCGAACCCGATCCTGCCGAGCGTGGCGTAACCCGTCGCGATCCCGATCCCCAGGCCGAGGTCGTAGCCGCGCTTCCGCCAGCCTTCTGCAAGCGTCGAGAAGCGCTCGCCCAGCGCCACAGCGGTTCGGACCGCCGCGAGCTCATGGTCCTCGATCGGCGCGGGGTCGTTGAAGAACGCCATCAGCCCGTCGCCTGCGAAGTGCTCGACCGTCCCTTCGTTGGCCGTGACGAGCTCGCCGGCCACGGTGTGGTACTGGCGCAGCACGCGGAGCACCTCTTCCGGCTCCGCCGTCTCGGCGAACGCGGTGAATCCGCGCAGATCGCAGAAGAGCGCGGTGATCTCGCGCCTGTGGCCGGCAAGGAGCTGCTCTCCCTCGTCGCTCGAAAGCAGATTCGCCGCCTGCGGCGCGTAGCGCGCCAGCTCGGCTCGCTGCCGCTCGACGGTCTGGAAGAGCCGGACGTTCTCGATCGCGATGACGACGTAGTCGGCGAACGTCTCGACCAGCCTGATCTCTGCGTCGGTGAAGGGCCGCACCTCGTTTCGTGCCACCGCAATCGCGCCGATCGGAACTCCCTCGCGCAGCATCGGGACGCCGAGCGCGGTCCGGAAGCCTGCGACCTTCTGGAGGTCGGGCAGCGCGTACTCCTGATCCTCGAGCACGTCGTGGATGTGCACGACCCGCTGCTCGAACAGCGTCCGGCCGATGATGGATCCACGTTCAGGCGTGTAGACGCGCTCGCGGACTATGCGCTCGTATTCCGGGCTCATGGCTGTGAAGGCTGCGACCCGGTACTCGTCCGTTTCGCCTTCGCGACGCGCGATGTTGCCGGTATCGGCATCGCAAAGGCTGACCGCGCGGTCGATCACCGTCTGGAGGACGGCATCGAGGTCGAACCTGCTGCGCGCGATGGTCTGAATGACGTCGCGTACGGCGGCGGCGCGCTCCTCGGCCCGCTCGCGCTCCAGTCGAAGCTCGGCGGTCTCCTCTTGTAGCGCAGCGACGTCGCTCACGGGGCCCATTCTCGCGTACACGCTAGGTTGCAGAGCGTGCGCACGATCTCGGTCGCCGCGCTCCGCCGGCTCGTCGTGACGGCTCAGGGCTACGTGCCGCGTATCCGTCGTGCCGGCGCCGAGGAGGTTGAGTCCGCAATCCGGCGCGCGTCGTGCATCCAGCTCGACACGATCTCGACCGTCGAGCGAAGCCACCGGGTTGCGATCGCGACCCGCGCCGGCGTCTATCCGCGGGGCGTGGTCCCCGAGCTTCTGCGCGAAGGGCGGATCATCGAGTACTGGGTTCACGAGTTGTCCATCCTCCCGGCCGAGGACTGGCCCCTCTTCGCCTGGGCGCGCGAACGCATGCGCGACGGGGTTCCGTGGCACGGCGACGTCAGGACCCGGTACCCGGGGCTGGCTCAGCGCGTGCTCGCTGAGATCCGCGAGCGCGGGGCGCTCGGATCACGTGATTTCACCGGCAAACCCGACCCCTCGCCGCACAGGGCGGGGACGTCGTCCGAGACGATGTGGAGCTGGAAGCCGGCGAAGCAGATGCTGGACGCGCTGTTCGCGGCCGGCGAGCTCGTGATCGCCGATCGCGTGAGCTTCCAGCGCCGCTACGACCTGCCGGAACGCGTGCTCCCGCGCGAGGTGCTCGACGCTCCGATCCCCTCGGAACAGGAGGCGATCAAAGCGCTGATCGTGAAGAGCGTGCGGGCACGAGGTGCGCTGACCGAAGTCGCGATCACCGAGCACGTGCGACCGATCTGGGAATTTCTAGGAGGTGCCAAGGCCGCGCGGCCGTTCGTCGACGCCCTCGTCGCCGAAGGGACGCTCGAGCGGCTCGCCGTCGAGGACGGCCGTGCGCCGGTCGTCGTAGACGCGAGGGTCGAGCTGGACCGTCCAAGGCCCAGCGCCGCCGTTCTCCTGTCGCCGTTCGACAACCTGCTCTGGGGCTACCAGTTCGCGACGCGCGTGCTCGGCTTCGAGCACGTGATCGAGCTGTACAAGCCGGCGCCGCAGCGCCGCTACGGCTACTACGTGCTGCCCTTCCTCTGGCGCGATCGGATCGTGGGGCGCGCCGATCTGAAGTCCGAGCGGCGCGAGGGCTCGCTCGTGGTCAAGGCGTTCCACCTCGAGCCCGGCGTCCGCCGCTCACGCGCGCTCGACGAGGCGTTCGACCGGGCCCTCGACCGGCTCCGGCGGACCACGGGCCTCGAGCGTGTCGTGCGATGAGCTTCACACGGATGCCCGCAGGCGGCGCCGGCCAAGGATCTCGCGTGCGGCATTGAGGCCCGGCGTACCCATCACGCCCCCGCCGGGGTGGGCAGCGGCGCCGCACAGGTACAGGCCGCCGACCGGGGTCCGGTAGCGCGCGTGGCCCGGCACCGGACGGAAGGCGAAGAGCTGACCGGGCGTCATCGCGCCCTGGAAGATGTTGCCGCCGGTGAGGTTGAAGACGCGCTCCAGGTCGAGGGGCGTCAGCACTTGGCGGTCAAGGACAGCGCGCTTGAAGTTGGGTGCGTACTCGTCCAGCAGGTCGAAGCAGCGATCCGCGAAAGCCTCTCGTCGGTCGTCCCAGGATCCGTCGCGAAGCTCGTACGGGGCGTACTGCACGAACATCGACATCAGATGACGGCCCGGCGGGGCGACCGTCGGGTCGACGACCGAGGGAATCGTGCACTCCAGCACGGGCGCCGCAGAGGGGCGGCCGTACTTGGCGTCGTCGAACGCGCGCTCGATGTAGTCCTGGTCCGGACAGATGTGGATGGTGGCGCGATGGTGGGGCCCCGGCGCAGTGCCCGGCAGCGCCCGGAAGCTCGGCAGCTCGGCCAGGGCGACGTTGATCTTCAGCGAAGCGCTCTCGTAGCTGATCCGCTCGACGGCGGCCACGAACGCCTCGGGCAGCGCGCTCCGGTCGAGCAGGCGCAGAAAGGTCACTTCGGCGTCGGCGTTGCTGGCCACGATCGGGGCGCGGAACTCGTCGCCGGAAGCCAGAGCCACGCCGACGGCGCGGCCGTCATCGACGAGGATGCGGTCCACCTCGGCGTCGCAGCGAATGTCGGCACCAAGGTCGCGGGCGGCCGCCGCCAACGCAAGCGTGAGCCCACCCATGCCGCCGCGCACGTACGCCCACACGCCCCGCTTGCCGGCGCTCTCACCCATGACGTGGTGGAACAGCACGTAGGCGGTGCCCGGCATCGAGGGACTCGCCATCGCGCCGATGACCGCATCGGTGGCCAGCGTCCCCTTTAGCTCCTCGGACTCGAACCAGCGATCGAGGATCGGGCGCGCGGCACCAGTGAGGATCTCCACCGCCTCGCCGGCGGCCTCGCCCAGCCGCCGGAACGCGCGTCCCAGCGAGAGCAGCTTCCGGAGGTCGCCCAGCCGCGGCTCCAACAGATCGGGCGGCGCCATCGTCAGCGTGGGCTCGACCAGCGCGGCCACGCGTTCGAGCATCGCCTCGTAGCGCGGATAGCGCTCGGCGTCGCGCACGCTGAACTTGGCGATCTCCCTGCGCGTCAGGTCGGCGTCCGGGCCCATCAGCAACGAGCGCCCGTCGAGGAACGGCGTGAACGACGAGGGGTCTCGGGCGATGACCTCGTAGCCGTAGTCGGCGAGCTTCAGGTCGCGGACGATCGCCGTGTGGAAGAGGCTGTTGACGTAGGCGGCGGTGGAGACCTTGAAGCCGGGGAAGGTTTCCTCGGTGACGCAGGCGCCACCGACGACGTAGCGCCGCTCGAGGACCAGCACGCGCATCCCGGCGCGCGCCAGGTAGCACGCCGTCACCAGGCCGTTGTGCCCGGCGCCGATCACGATGGCGTCGTAACGCGAGGGGCTCAGCGCCATGCTGTCAGTGTCCCCCCGGGGAACCAGCCGGCGGCGCCTCAGTCCGGACGCGCGCAGTCGTCACGGAAAGCACAGGCGCGCGGGTCGAGCTGCTCGTCCACGCTGCCGCCGACCCGACGGAACTGCGCGA
>JBKPFP010000168.1:0-4804 GCA_046744435.1 Actinomycetota bacterium
ACCCCTCGGTCAGGGCGACGAGCGGGCTCGCATCGGCGTTGGAAGCCAGGTAGTCGTCGGTTTGGGAGGCAGCGACGGTGGCGACGATGGCGGTGCCGATGGCAGCGCCCGTCTGGAACGCGGTGTTGCTGAGGCCGGAAGCGAGCCCGGACTCGTGCTCAGCGACTCCCGCGAGCGCGGCGACAGTGGCCGTGACGAAGGCGAGGCCGATGCCGGGCCCGAAGATGAGCAGCCCGAGGAAGATGTCGCCGAAGTAGCTGCCGCTGATCGAGACCTGGGTCAGCAGTAGGGAGCCGGCGCCCATCAACGCTAAGCCGGCCGCCGCCACCGGACGAAAGCCGACCCGCAGCACGACGGCCTGGCCGATGATCGAGCCGACGGCGGCCATCGCGGGAAAGACGACCGAGGTCAGTCCGAATTTGACCGCGGAGTAGCCGAGCACCTGCTGCGCATAGAGCGTGAGGATGAACGGCATTCCGAAGGCGACCGTGGCGAAGAGGAGCATGACGGCGTTGGCGCCGACGATCGTGCGTGAACGGAAGATGCGCAGCGGAACGAGCGGCGCTGGGTGGCGCGATTCGATAAGGGCGAAGGCGCCGAGCAGGGCCGCCGAGCCTGCAAAGACGAGCAGCGTCTGCGCCGACGCCCAGCCGGTCTCAGGAGCCTCGACGACGGCGTAGACGAGCAGGACGAGCGCACCGGTGATGGTCAGCGCACCGGCGGGGTCGTAGCTCCGCCGCGCCGTGGCCGCGCGACTCTCTGGGAGCAGAATCGGGCAGAGCGCGATCGCGAGAAGGCCGACGGGGATGTTGATGAAGAAGATCCACTCCCAACCGGGGCCGTCGACGAGCGGGCCGCCGATCAACCAGGCGGTCGTCGCGCCGAAGCCGCCGAGCGCTCCCCAGATTCCGAGTGCCTTGTTGCGCTCGGCTCCCTCCGGGAAGAGCGTGGTGATGATCGAGAGCGCGGTCGGGGTCATGATCGCGGCGCCGATTCCCTGGAAGGCGCGGGCGCCGATCAGCGCCTCGTTCGACCAGGCGAGGCCGCAGAGAAGCGAGGCGAGCGTGAAGAGCGCGAGGCCGACCATGAACACCCGCCGCCGGCCGAGCAGGTCGGCGGCTCGCCCGCCGAGCAGGAGCAGGCCGGCGAAGGTGAGGGCGTAGGCGCTCACCACCCACTGCAGCCCCTGCGCCGAGAAGGAGAGGTCCTCCTGGATCGAGGGCAGAGCGACGGTCACGATCGCCGCGTCCAGGATGACCATGAAGAAGGCGCCGCAGAGGAGGGCGAGCGCCCACCAGCGGCGGGGATCGAGAGCGGGCGCGGGCATAGAGCGCGCGACCGGCGGGGACGGTTCCATCATCAACCTCCGAAGTCGTATTCAGCAGTCGAAGTACGATCCGGGGCCGCTCAGAAACTCATCGGTCCCTGGCAGCAACGCTCGCGAGACGGCGACCAGGCGGAGTGGGCCGTGGCCGACGCTGCGAAGGTGGGCTATCGAAAGCCGGGCAATCGGGATCATCGAGCCCGACCCGAAGCGCCGGCGCGCCCCTGCCTTGCACTCGAGTTCGAGCTCTCCCTCCTCGACGACGACGATGGCGTCGTCGGGCAGGCGACCGGGCTCCAGGTCGAGCTCCAGCCCGGGCGGAACTCGGAAGACGCGCCTGGAGAAACCGTCCGGGAGCGGGCCGCGAAAGAGCGCGTCGCCGGCGCTCTCGTCCGCGGTCATCGGAGCGTGTCGGGGAGGCCGAAGGCCGGGAAGAGCTCGGGGTACTTGAAGAAATGCATCTCCACGACCCGTCCCGACTCGATTGCAACGACGTTGATCGCGAAGGGTCGGGCGTGGGCGCCCTCGCCCCGATAGACGCCGAACGCCGGCTGCCCGTTCGCCCGTGTCGGCACGAAGCGGTGAGCCTCCAATCCCGGCGCGAACGCGACGCCGGCGAGGAAGGCGGCGACCGCCTCGCGCCCCTCGTACCAGGTCGGATGCGGCGGCATCGCCAGCCGCACGTCCTCGCGAAGAAGCGCAACGAGCTGCCGGTCGTCGTGACGCTCGAACGCCTCCACGTACGTCTCGAGAAGCGACCGCTCGGCGTCCTCCGCGTCGGCGGCTGTCGCCCACTCGAGCCGGGCCGCCGGAAGCCGCTCCTTCATCGTCGCTCGCGCCCGCTGAAGCGCGCTGTTCGCTGCGGCGAGGCTCATGTCGAGCACCGCGGCGGTGTCGTCTGCGGACCAGTCGAGCGCGTCGCGCAGGATCAGGACAGCGCGCTGGCGCGGCGGCAGATGCTGGATCGCGGCGAGAAACGCGAGCTCGATCGTCTCCCGCGCCACGACGGCGTCGTCCGGCTCGGCACTCTGGTCGAGGAGAGAGTCGGGGTAGGGCTGCAGCCAGGGCAGGTCGGCCGGCGGCTGAGGACGGGCTCCGAGCTCGGCGGCAGGGCCGGTCTCGTAGGGCACGACGCGCCGAGGCTGGCGCTCGAGCATCCTGAGGCAGGCGTTCGTCGTGATCCGGTAGAGCCAGGCGCGGAAGGTCGAGCGGCCGTCGTAGGTCTCACGGCTGCGCCACGCTCGGAGCAAGGCGTCCTGGACTGCGTCCTGGGCGTCCTCGAGCGAGCCGAGCATCCGGTATGCGTGCACCTGGAGCTCGGCGCGATGCCGCTCGACGAGCGCCGAGAACGCCGCGGCGTCGCCGCTCGTCGCCGCGGCGATCAGCCGTTGGTCGAGTCCGATTGAGGTCACTGCACTTGAGATCCCTTCTGGAACCAGAACTCATCGACGACCGATGAGATTCCCCGCGACGCCGGATCGCACGACTACGGGCGCTCGCCTCTTCGCGCCATAAGACAGTGATAGAGCTGCGTAGCGAGATCGAGATCGACGCGCCGCTGGAAGCTGGCGGTCGTCTGCGCGCCGGCGGGCAACGTCGGGGCACGCGAATGCCGCGACTAGGACACCGTTCAGCCTGGATCGCCGGCAGCGACGATGCCGTGCTCGTACGCAAAGACGACGGCTTGTACCCGGTCGCGGAGGTCGAGCTTCATCAGGATGCTGCCGACGTGGCTTTTGACGGTCGCCTCGGTCACGACGAGTCGCTTCGCAATCTCGCCGTTTGAGAGCCCGCGGGCGACGAGAATGAGTACCTCCCGCTCGCGCGGCGTGAGCTGTTCGAGCACCGCCGTCGGCGGCTCGAGCGGGTCCGTGCGGGTGGCGAAGTCCTCGATCAGACGCCGCGTGATCGAGGGCGAGAGGAGCGCGTCGCCCCCGTGGACGACGCGGATCGCCTCCAGCAGGCGTTCACGCGGGGCGTCCTTGAGCAGGAAGCCGGCGGCGCCGGCGCGGAGGGCGCCGAAGACGTACTCGTCGAGGTCGAAGGTCGTCAGGACGAGCACGCGCGGCGGCGGCTCGATCCGCGCGGCGGTCAGCCGTGCGGTGGCCTCGACCCCGTCGATGCCGGGCATGCGGATGTCCATCAGGACGACGTCGGGTCGCAGCTCGCGTGCGCGCTCGATCGCCTCCGCGCCGTCGCCTGCCTCGCCGACGACCTCGAGGTCGTCTTGCGTCTCCAGGAAGAGGCGAAAGCCGGTGCGGACGAGCTCTTGGTCGTCGACGATCAAGAGCCGGATGCTCACGCGCCACCACCGCCCGGCAGGTGTGCCGCGACCCGGAAGCCGCCGCCGTCTCGGTGCCCGGTCTCGAGCTCGCCGCCGAGCAGCGCGACGCGTTCGCGCATGCCGACGATGCCCTGCCCTGTCGTCGCCGCGCCGCCCGTGGTGGGCCTGCCGTCGTCGACGATCTCGAGCTCGAGGCTGGAGTCGCGAAACGCGAGCGTGACCGCGACCTGGGTTGGCTCGGAGTGCTTGACCGTGTTCGTCAGTGCCTCCTGCACGATGCGGTAGACGGAGAGCTCGACGCCGCTGGGGAGCGGCATCGGTTCTCCGATCACCTCCAGTCGTACCGGCAGCCCGGCTGCGCGGTAGCTGGCGACGAGTTCGCTTAGCTCGGCGAGCGAGGGCTGCGGGTGCGACTCCGCGGTCTGTTCGGGCTCTCGCAGCAGCGCGAGGATGCGCCGCAGCTCGGCCAGGCTCTGCTCGCCGCTTCGCTCGACGCGGGCGAGCGTGTCGTCCGCCGCGTCGGGCGCGGTGCGCAGCACGTCGCGGGCGCCGCGCACGCCGAGCAGCATCACGCTCACCGAGTGGGCGACGATGTCGTGCAACTCACGGGCGATCGACGTTCGCTCCTCGTGGACGGCGATTCGCGCGAGCTGCTCGCGCTCCCGTTCGGCGTAGGCCGCACGCTCCTGGAGCTCACGCACGTAACGGCGCCGCGTCTGGACGTAGGCGCCGAGTGCCCAGATGCCGATGCTGAGACCGGCGGCGATGATTGCACCCGACGTGGCGGAAGCCTCCCGACCGGGCGCGTCCACCGTGAGGGCGGACAGGGTCGCGGCGGTCGCGGCCGTCGCGGCGAGCGCCACAAGCGACACCCGCAGCTCGCAGTAGGCGGCGGTCGTGTAGAGCGCGATCAGCACAGACAGGCCGCTGGGATCGTCGCCGAGCGCGACGATCGCCACCGTCGCCGCGAGCGTCGTCGCGAGCACGGCCAGTGGCATGTGGCGACGCAGGACGAGCGCGCCGCCTGCGACGACCGCGAGCACGAGCGCCGGCGTCGCCGGCGCCCCCGTAGCACCGATCACCTGCGCGAGCTCCGCCGCTGCCGCGATGAGCGCGAGCGCGAGATCGAATGCGAACGAGCGCCGGCTGCGCGTCCGGCGCTCGTCGAAGCGCGATCGTTCCGGTTCGCTCATGCC
>JBKPFP010000360.1:0-8821 GCA_046744435.1 Actinomycetota bacterium
CTTGGGTACAGGACACCGCTTCTCGGGGTCGTGTGGATCGTCACCGGGGTCGTCGTTGCCGCGATCTACGACTATTTCGACTCACTAGGGACCCTGGGTCGCGTGCTAACCGCGGTGACCGCGGTCTTGCTATGGCCGATCATGCTGTTCTGCTTCGAGATCCGAATCAGCCGCTAGTCGGCTCGTGTGATCTGGTCACGTCCAAATGATGAACGCCCCTTGCCACAAAAGGCGGCGGGGGACCCAGTCGAAACGATCCGAGGTCACGGCCGCGCCACCCGTCGCCACCGATGGAGGGAGAGCCGGCACCGGCAACGACAACTGAGGTCGGCGAACCGAGGATCCGAAGCTCGAGTGGTCACGCGCGGGCGGCGACTTGCACGGCGCGCAGGACCTCGTGCGGCGCCTCCTCCATCAGCAGGTGTCCCGCCGTATCGACCACCGTTGCGGCCGTCGGACCGCCAAGCTTGGTCAGCGCTTCGGTGAGGCGTCGGGCGGGGAAAAACGGGTCGTGGCGGCCCGTGACGAGCCGGACGGGGCACCGCACCTCGGCAAGCGCAGCTGTGGGCAGGGGCGGTGGCGCCAGGCTCATGCGCACGTGACGGCCCACGAGCGCCATCCACGTCACAAGCTCTGCCGGAAGGTCCCCGCCTGGGCCGGTCATCCGGCGCAGCAGCGTCGCCGAGGATGCCTCATCGCGGCGGAGGAGCCAGTGAATCGTCGTCGCGAGCACGGCAGGGCCGACCCGGAGCCGGATCAGTCCAGCGGCAGCGACGAGCACGAGGCCTCCGATCGACGCGTCGCCCCGGGCGGCGAGTAGGGCGGCGCGGCCGCTGAGCGAATGACCGATGACGACGGGACGCTCGACCGCGAGTGCGCGAACGAGCTCGCGAAGCCAGATGCCGTAGGCGTCGCGATCGCGGGGACGTTCCGCCGCCGAGAGGCCCGGCTGTCCGGGGAGATCGATGCCGATCGCACGGTGTTCGCGCCCGACGAGGGCGAGCAGTTCGAGCGAGGTGGCTGTGGAGAAGTTCGTCCCCGGCAGCAGGACCACGTCGCGGCCGCCTCCGACGATTGTGACGCGCGTCGCCCCGAGGGAGCTGTCGAGATCACGGCTGGTCGCCCCGGCGCCGTCGAGTCGCAGCGCGCACCAGGTGCGGATCGCGTGGTGTCCTGCGTCGGATCGGTAGATCGACCTCGCCATCCTGTCAGGCGCTCTGACCGTCGTCTTCATCGTTCACTCGTATTGGAGCGCTTCGAGGACGTTCAGCCTGGAGGCGCGCCGGGCCGGCAGGATCGCGGCCAGGATCCCAGCGAGGATTGCGACGAGCACGAAGGCCGCCAGCGACCAGTACGGGAGCGCGAACACGACGCCGTAGTCCGAGAGAGCGAGCGTCGTAAGCGCGGCGAGGAAGATGCCGACCCCAATTCCGAGTGCAGCGCCGATCAGCGCGGTGACGATGCTTTCGTGGCGAATCATCCGGCGGACCTGGCGTCGGGTCATGCCGACGGCCCGCAGCATCCCGATCTCGCGCGTCCGCTCGAAGACCGAGAGGACGAGCGTGTTGATGACGCCGAACATGCTCACGATCACGGAGAGTCCGAGCAGCAGGTAGAGGAGATTGAGTATGAGGTCCATCTCGCTCAACTGGCCGTCCTTGAACTCGTCGCGGGTCTCGACCTCCGCGTTGGGAAAGGCGCTCAGAGCCTGCTCGAGCCGGGCGGTGTTCTCTGCCGTCGGTCCGCCGCGAATGTTGAGCAGCGTGAACTGGTTGTCATGCTTTGCGAACGAGTCGTCGAACGTCGTCTTGGAGATCGCCACGTCCTGGAACGGTGAACCGCCCTTCGGTTCGTCGAAGATCCCGTCAACGTGGAGCCGGAGGGTCTTTCCCGTAGGCGTCCTTAGGATCAGCGGCGACCCGATGCCGAGCGAGTGGTCGTCGGCGTAGCGGTCCTTGATGAAGGCGCCGTCGCGGCCCAGCTGTGCCGGAACGTTGCTGGAGCCGCTCGACCATGTCATATCGACGACCTTCGTCAGATTCCCGTCGACGCCGTTGACGCCGATGGAGTTCCCCGCAAGCTTCGCGTTGGCTGTACGGATCTCGGTCACGACCTCGACGCCGGGTACCTGCGCCGCGGCAGCGGCGGTCTTGCTCGTCAGCGGCTCGTTGCCGGCCGTGAGGGAGTAGTCCGCGACCCAGAGCTCGTTGACTGCGCTGACGAACGACGAGCGGAAGCCCTGACCGATCACCGCAACGAAGGTGATCAGGGCGAGCCCGATCATCACCGCGGCCGCCGTGGAGGCCGTTCGGGCCGGGTTTCGCACCGCGTTCTGCCGCGCCAGCGAGCCGGCGCTGCCGCCGAAGCGTGCCCCTGGGGCTCCAAGCACGAAGGCGAGCGGACGTACGACGCGGGAGGCGATCATGGCCACGCTTACGAACAGGAGCAGGACGCCGAGCACCAGCGTGACGAGCCGCACCTTGATGTCGATTCCGTCGGCGAAGACGCCGTAGGAGAAGAGGGCGACAGCGGCCGCCGCGACCACCACTGCGGTCGGAACCGCCCAGCGGGCGAGGCGCGACGTGGGCATCACGGCGCCCTCGCGGACGGCCGCGATCGGCTCGATCCGGGTGGCGCGGAACGCCGGCCGCAGGCTCGCCAGCAGCGCGATCAGCGTCCCCACCGCGAGGCTGACGACGATCGTCCGCGTGGCGAAGACGATGCCACCACTTGGCAGCTCGAGACCGATCGTCTCGAGCATTTGCTTGAGACCGACTGCGATCGCGAGCCCGAGGAAGAGCCCGACGATCGAAGCGATGATTCCGACGACGACCGACTCGAGCATGACGGAGGCGAGTACTTGACGCCGCGAGGCGCCGAGCGTGCGCAGCGTGGCCAGCTCGCGCATCCGCTGCGCGACCGTGATCGAGAGCGTGTTCGCGATGACGAAGGCCCCGACGAACAGGGCGATGCCGCCGAAGCCGAGCAGGAGGTACTTCAAGGCGTCCATTCCAGCCTGATCCTCCTTACTATCCGAGCTCGCCTGTGCGGCCGCGCTCTTCACCTGCGTCGTCTCAGAGAGGAGCGGGCGGATCTGGCGCAGCAGTTCGTCGTCCGACACGCCCTCCTTGGCCTGGACCCGAATCAGATCCAGCTTGCCCTGCTTGTCGAACAGCCGCTGCGCGGTCGCGAGATCGAAGACGGTGATCGTCATGGCGCCGATCGAGTCGACCGAGCCGAAGCGGACGATCCCGCTGACCCGGTACCTGTGAAGGGGGCCGTCTGCGAATGCGCCGACCGTCTCTCCGAGCTCGAAGTGCTGCTTCTCGGCGGTCGCCTTGTCGATCGCGACCTCCCCGCCCCGCGGCCAGTCGCCCGCGACGAGCTGCAGCGGGTTCAGCTTCTGATCCGCCGTCGGCTCGACGCCCACCGCGGTGCCGCCCCTTCCGATCGAGTTGCCGCTCTCGTCGACCAACCTCGCCTCGTCCTCGATCGAGCCATGGGCGAGGCGCACGCCGGGGAGGCTCTCGACCCTGCCCAGCACGTCGGCGGCGAAGGCCGGCGCCTCGGGTGTGTCGTCGCCGGTGTTGACCGCCTCCTCCGAGCTGATCACGGCGTCGGTGGCCTGGTACGACTCGTCGTAGATGCCGTCGAGCGTCTTGCCGAGCGTGTCGGTGAGGACGAAGCTGCCGCTGATCATCGCGACCCCGAGCACGATCGCGAACGCCGTCAGCGTGGCGCGGAGCTTGCGGCCGAGCAGTCCCTTGAGGACAACTGCGATCATCTCGCGCTCACCTCCTCGATGATCTCGAGGATCCTGTGGGCGGAGCAGGAGCCGATGTCTCTCACGATCTTGCCGTCGGCGAGGAAGAGGACGCGGTCGGCGATCGCCGCCGCCTGCGCGTCATGGGTGACCATCATGGTCGTCTGCCCAAGGCTCGTCACCGACTCACTCAGCAGCTCGAGAATCTCGCCGCTCGTGGTCGAGTCGAGGTTGCCCGTAGGCTCGTCCGCGAACATCACGGTTGGCCGCGAGACGAGCGCGCGTGCAATCGCGACCCGCTGCTGCTGACCGCCCGAGAGCTCGGCCGGCCGGTGCGAGAGGCGATCCGTGAGGCCAACCCTCGCGCTCACCTCCTCGACCCAGCCGTTCTTCGACTCGGAGCCGGCCAGGTTGAGCGGAAGAACGATGTTCTCTCTCGCTGTGAGCATCGGCAGCAAGTTGAAGAACTGGAAGATGAAGCCGATGTGCTCTCGCCGAAGCCTCGTCAGCTGGATGTCGTTCAGCTGTGTGATCTCGGTGCCGGCGATCGTGACCTCGCCCTCCGTCGGCTTGTCCAGCCCGGCAAGGATGTGCATCAAGGTCGATTTGCCCGAGCCCGATGGGCCCATGACGGCGGTCAGCTTCCCGCGCGCGATCTCGAGTGAGATGCCGCGGAGCGCCTGCACGGCCGTTTCTCCCTCGCCGTAGCGGCGCGTGACTTCCTTCGCCCTAACGACCGCGTCCGGCTGGTTGCCGTCCGGCGGCTCCTTTCGGATCACGATTGTTTCCACTGTCTCGGCTCCTTTCGGTTGGATCGGTCAGCTTCGTTCGAGTAGTCCGCGGTCGAAGAAGGAGACGACCCGCGACTCGTACTCCTTTGGATGTGCATCGAGGCCGCCGGTGTGGCCGGCGTCGGCGATCCTCCACAGCGTCTTTGGCCGGCTCGCTGCCGAGTAGAAGTCCGCGTTCAGCTCCTCACCCCCAAGCGGATGCCCGGAGTAGATAAGGAACTGTGGCCGCGGCGAGATTCGACCGACGAGGTCCTTCAGGTTCGGCGGCGGTGCGTGGTTGGAAAAGACAGCGATCGCCGCCGTCTGCGTTGCCCAGAATGGCACCGTAAGCCACTTTCGAGCGCCCGGCTTCAGCATCTGCTCGCGGATCGAGCGAATCCCTGCTCCTTCCGAGACGACGGCTTTGAGCGCGTCCGTTTCTCCTGCGGTCTGCAGCATCAGCTCGCCGCCGAGTGAGAGGCCGAGACCGCCGATCCGCTCTGCATCGACGTCCGGCCGCGAGCGTAGGAAGGCAAGCGCCGCCTTGACGTCCCGCTCGCCGCCCCAGCGATAGGGATCACCCTCGCTCTCGCCCGTGCCGCGCGGGTCGAACATCAAGACCCCGTAGCCATGCCGAGCGAGCATGCGCGCGTGCTTCTGGGGCCCGCTTCGGCCCCCGGCCGCCATGACGATCACGGCCGCCCGGTTTCTCGATCGGACGTACCAACCTGCCAGCTTCAGCCTGTCGACCGTCTCGAACGTCACGTTCTCGTAGCTGACACCGAGGTGGGCGTGCGGCACAAACGAGCGGCCGAAGTGCGTGTAGCCGTAGGCGAACAGAATCGGAAACGCGATCTCGAAGGCGACGACGCCAGTTGCGACTGCGACGAGTGAGCGGCGGAGGTACCGACGACGCCGGCTCTCGTCAAGTCGTCGCGTCCTCCAGAGCGTTGCCGCTCCGACGGCGATGAGCAGCAGCCCCGCAAAGAACGCGAGCAGCCCGGTGTAGTCGTCCCCGGACAGGCCGCTTGCCACGGCGTGGTAGCCGGCCTCGGACCCCCCGGCCACGAGGCCGAAGACGCCGAGCATGAACGCGGCGGTGACGCGAAGGCCGGGCCGCAGGCGAGGATACGCAAGCCCCGCGACGAGCAGTGCGAACAAGGGGACGAGGCCGCTGACGAGATGATCTACGGCAGACGTGCCCGCTTCGGGCTGCATGAAGGAGTCGTCGAGGACGTGGAAGGCGAGCGCGCCGATGCCGATGTAGAAGAGGCCGTACTCGGTTCTGGCAACGGCTGCAAACCGGCTCAAGACTCGACCGGACGCTGAGGCGCGGAAGGCAGCCGGTTGGCGAGCGGCTTCCATGCTCTTAGCGTCTCAGGCGATGGGAGCGGCGTGAATGGACTCTGCTGGCCTCTTGGGGTGCGTCAGGACGCACCTCTCGGGTGCGTCTTTCGCCAGCGGGGTTAGGAGCGAAGGAAGGCGAGTACGGCGAGCACGCGTCGGTGGTCGTCGCCGCTCGTGCTCAGGCCGAGCTTCTCGAAGATGCTCGTGATGTGCTTCTGGACCGCCCGTTCGGTAATCACGAGCCGCTCGGCGATGCCCTGGTTCGAGCGACCCTCGGCCATCAACTCGAGCACCTCGCGCTCACGCGGCGTTATCTCGGCGAGCGGATCATCGCCGCGGCGACGGCCGAGCAGCTGGGACACGATCGTGGGGTCGAGGGCGGAGCCGCCCTCGGCTACGCGTCGAACGGCTGCTGCAAAGTCCTTCACGTCGCTGACCCTGTCCTTGAGCAGGTAGCCGACTCCCTCGGCGGACTCTGCCAGGAGCTCCTCGGCGAGGCCGAGCTCGACGTACTGGGAGAGGACGAGCACGCCGACAGACGGATAGCGCCTGCGGATTTCCTGTGCTGCCCGTAGCCCCTCGTCCTTGTGAGTCGGCGGTAGCCGGATATCGACGATCGCGACGTCGGGCGAGTAGCTTCGCACCTTGAGGAGGAGATCATCCGCGGTCGTGCACTGGCCCACGACCTCGAAGCCGACATCACCGAGCAGGCGCGCAAGTCCTTCGCGCAGGAGGACGCCGTCCTCGGCGAGAACTACGCGCACGGGATCTCCGCCTCGACACGCGTGCCGCCGCCCGGCGGACTCCAGATCCGCAGTCGGCCTCCCAGCGCCTCCACGCGATCCGCCAGGCCGCGTAGCCCGGAACCGCGGCGGGTGTCGGCGCCGCCGATCCCGTCGTCGACGATCTCGACGACGAGTCCGCCGTTTGCGTGTCGTACGTCGACCGCGGCCGAGGACGCGTTCGCGTACTTCGCGATGTTGGTGAGGCTCTCGGAGACGACGTAGTACGCAGCGACCTCCTGCGGCTCCGGCAGGCGCCCGTCCAAAGCCACAGTCAATTGGACCGGTACGTGCGCCCGCGCAACGAGCCTCTTGAGCGCGACCGCAAGACCGTGACCCGTGACGACCGCCGGATGGATCCCGTGCGCAAGGTCGCGCAGCTCGCGAAGCGACTCCGCGACCTCGCGTCTGGTCTGGTCGAGCATCGCCCTCGCATTCGCGTCGGCCTCGAACTGCTGCTCGAGCAGACCCAGGTCCAGCGAGAGGGCGACGAGTCGCTGTTGCGCGCCGTCGTGGAGGTCGCGCTCCAGCCGCTGCCGTTCCGTCTGAGCTGCCTCGATGATTCGGGCGCGAGAACCCTTCAGCTCCTCGACGCGGGCGCGAAGCTCGGCGTGGAGGCGGGCGTTCTCGAGCGCGAACCCGGCGGCTGCGGTGACTGCTTCGAGCAGCTCCGGCTCGTCGCGCAGCGACGTGTCATGGACGAGCGCCGCCACGTGCGTCCCGTCGTCACGGTCGATCAGCGTGGTCGCTCTGTCCGCAGCCCCCGGCAACTCGATCGCTCGGCCGTCGGGGTCTGCATACGTCTCGTACTCGGCAACCCAATATGCGACCTCAAGCGATGGGTCCCGCAGAGCAGCCCTGAGCGCATCGAGCACGCCGCCCCGTGCGGCCTCCGCCCCG
The DNA here is from genome assembly GCA_046744435.1 of Actinomycetota bacterium. Lineage (GTDB taxonomy): Bacteria > Actinomycetota > Thermoleophilia > Gaiellales > Gaiellaceae > VAXT01. The sequence goes on from JBKPFP010000360.1 coordinate 7,563, forward strand.
AGCGAGACGATTGCCGGTCCGACAGCGAGACGCGAGCGCAGTAGGCCCACCAGAAAGGCGATGGGGGCGAGGCCGACGACGAAGAAGGTCGTCCGCCGCACCGTCTCGATTGCCGGTACGTCCGCGGGGCTCCCGACAAAGACGATGGACGAGAACAGCACCGCAATCATCAGCAGCCCGAGAGCGAAGGAGTCGACCAGAGGGCCGAGTGGACGACGCGGCGTACGGCCCGCACCCCACCGCCGTGCAGCGAGCGCGCCGATCCCTGCCAGGCAGAACGCACTGATTCCGAGCAGCTGGACGTTCTGCACCGCCTCCACAACGCGCGGCGCGGTCACGACCTCGAGCAAGTTCCGGGGCCCGGCCCCGCCCAGCACCATCCGCACCAGGCCCAGCCCGATCGCAGTCGCATACGCTCCCAGGACGATCGCCCGTTCGCTTCGTCCGACCAGGCGGCCACTCGGATAGGCGAGGAACGCGTGCAGGAAGAGCACGGGCGCCAGCATGTCGAGCGCGATCCCGATCGTGAACGGCACATCCGCAGTCGCCCAGTCAAGGGTGGCCACGAAGTTGACGAAGCCGGCCGCGATCATCAGCGGGCCGAAGCGGCTGTCGGGGCGACGCCACCAGGCGATCAAGCCGGCGCCGATGTAGTTGAGCGTGAGCCAATCGTTGAGGAAGACTCGTATCCCGACGGCGTCCAGCTCGTCGTTCGCCAGCCCCAGCGCGACTGTCGTCGCCGCTGCGACGATTCCGGCGAGGGCAATAGCCCAGAGGAGAAGCAGCGTCGGTGCCCGCGTTACGCGGTCATCGAGAGTGGGCACCGCAAGCCCAGAAGCCGCCACGGCTCTCGCTCCTTTCCCCGGCCGAGGTTCGCGGCTACGACAGTGGACGGAACCCCTCAAGCGCGACCGCCCGGTCGGGTCGCGCGCGGCGGACGCGGATGAAAGGAGGCGTCTATCACCACGATACTCCCGCATGCCAGCGACGTCTACGCCTCCGCGCTCGACGATTTCAGGCGACCCGACGTCGGTTGCCGAGCACCCGACACGGCCCTCGCGCAGTGCGTTGCTGACTTAGGCTCGGCCCCAATCAGGCAGAGACGGCGCGGTCAGAGGCAGAGACGGTGCCTTCGGTGCCCAAAAGAGAATCCTGGTGTCCCGCGGGTCCAGTGAAGAAAGCTGGTCGGAACCTCCAATAGTCCTCGATTCGAGGAGCGCCTCAAAAACACCGGTTGCCGCTACGGCGGACTACTGAGC
>JBKPFP010000058.1:0-1452 GCA_046744435.1 Actinomycetota bacterium
CGGTGCCGAGCTCTCGGGCCTGCTCGTGCAGCCGCGTGAGGAGCGCGTGCGCCGAAGCGAGTCCCTGTTCGTTCCAGTCGGCGTCGAGCAAAACGAAGTCCGTCGGCACCGGCTGGCCGACGGGCGCCCACAGCGCCCCGCGGGCGATCGGCGTCTCCCCATCCAGGGCGACCACACACCACTCCGGCCTCGTCGCGCCCTGGCTCAGGATCGATTCGAGGTACTCCTCGAGCTGCGCTCGGTACGGAGAGCCCGCCGAGACGGCGAGGAACGCCTCCCACGACGTCTCGTCCGCGGTCGCGAAAGTGACCACCCTGCGAGCCTACGCCTCGACGGTATCGTCAGGCGAGTGGCAGCGAACGGGTCAGGGGAGCTCGCGATCCGGATGCGCGGCGCCGTCAAGCGCTACGGCTCGATCACTGCGGTGAACGGCCTCGACCTCGACGTGCCCATCGGCACCTGTGTCGGACTACTGGGCCCGAACGGCGCCGGGAAGTCGACGACGATGAGGCTGCTGACGGCGCAGGCGATCGCGGACGAGGGCGAGCTCGACGTCCTCGGCTACCGGGTTCCCGCCGAGTCGAAGCAGGCCCGCGCCCTCTGCGGCGTCGTCCCCCAGCTCGACAACCTCGACACGACGCTGACCGTCGAGCAGAACCTGCTCGTCTTCGCGCACCTCTACCGGATCCCGCGCGCCGAGCGCAAGGAGGCGATCGAGCGCTCGCTGGAGATGGCGAAGCTCGTCGACCGGCGCAAGGAGCGCGTCGACAAGCTCTCCGGCGGCATGCGGCGGCGGCTGCTGATCGCACGCGGCCTCGTGCACCGCCCGCGCCTCGTCCTGCTCGACGAGCCGACCGTCGGCCTCGACCCGCAGGTGCGCCAGGAGCTCTGGGCCCTGATCGACGCTCTGCGCACCGCGGGCACGACGATCCTCATGTCCACGCACTACATCGAAGAGGCACAGCGGCTCGCCGACACTGTCCTGATCATGTCCCACGGCAGCTGCGTCGGCGCCGGCCCGCCCGCACAGCTCGTCAGCGAGCACGCCGGCCGCGAGGCGCTCGAGGTCTACGGCCCGCCCCCGCGCCTGGCCGAGGTCGAGGCCGAGGCGAGGTCGGCCGGACTGCGGACGCGGCGAACCGGGACGAGCGTCTCGATTCTCGGCGTCGACGGCAACCGCTTCGGGATCGAGGGTGAGCGGCGGCCGGCCAACCTCGAGGACGTCTTCGTCCTGCTCACCGGCGAGGAGATCGCCTGATGGCGACCGCCGCTGCACGCCCGCCGCGCCTCGGCCGGCTCGAGCGCTCCGCCCTCACCGGCGTCCTCGTCCGCGAGGTCGTCAACTACTCGTCCTACTGGAAGTCGAGCACGTTCTCCTCGACGGTCGAGCCGACGATCTACCTGCTGGCCTTCGGCTTCGGGTTCGGCTCGCTCGTCAGCACGATCGGCGGC
>JBKPFP010000485.1:0-1589 GCA_046744435.1 Actinomycetota bacterium
AGGGAGGACTGAAGTTTTGAGTACCACACCGGTAGAGCGTGAGGTCATCGCCCGCGAGGAGACCCGCGAGCTCAAGGAGCGCGTGGTCGAGATCAACCGCGTCGCGAAGGTCGTCAAGGGCGGCCGCCGTTTCTCCTTCACGGCGCTCGTCGTGATCGGCGACGAGGTCGACCGCGTCGGCCTCGGCTACGGCAAGGCCCGAGAGGTGCCGCTGGCGATCTCGAAGGCCGTCGACGACGCGAAGAAGAACATGTTCACGATTCCCAAGCACGGGACGACGATTACGCACGAGATCATCGGCAAGTTCGGCGCGGCGCGCGTCATGCTCCGCCCGGCGAGCGAGGGAACCGGGGTCATCGCCGGCGGCGGCGTCCGTGCGGTGCTCGAGCTCGGCGGAGTCCGCGACATCCTCGCGAAGAGCCTCGGGACGACGAACCCGATCAACATGCTGAAGGCAACCGTCGACGGGCTGAAGCGCCTGCGCCGGCCCGAAGACGTCGCAGCGGCGCGCGGCCTGACCGTCAGCCAGGTTCTTCCAGTCGGCGCCAAGCAGGAGCCCGAAGAGCCGGAACCGACTTTGCAACACAGTGTTACTAGCTCGGACGAGGCCCCTGAGGACGTGGCCGCTGAGCCGCAGGAGACAGAGAGTGGCGAAGATCAAGATCAGGCAAGTTCGTAGCTCGATCGGCCAGAGCGAGCGGCATCGCGGCACACTGCGATCCCTCGGCCTGGGCAAGATCGGCCGTACCGCTGAGCATGCGGAGAGCCCGGAGCTCGCCGGTAAGCTCAGGAAGGTCCGCCACCTCGTCGAGGTGGTCGAGGAATAACGATGGCCGAGAAGCTGAACCTCTCATCGCTGAAGCCTGCAGCCGCGCGCAAGAGCCGCAAGCGCATCGGCCGCGGCCTGGGCTCCGGCAAGGGCCGCTACTCCGGCCGCGGGATCAAAGGCCAGAAGGCCCGCTCGGGCTCGAACAAGATGCGCCCCGGGTTCGAGGGCGGGCAGACGCCGATCTACATGCGCCTCGGCAAGCAGCGCGGCCAATACTCGAAGGACGCGATGCCGGTCGGCCCACACCGAACTCGTGTGCAGGCGATCAACGTCCGCGACCTCGAGCGCCTCGACGGCGAGGTCACGCCGGACACGCTGAAAGAAGCGGGCCTGATCAAGAGCACACGGATCGACGTGAAGATCCTCGGCCACGGTGAGCTGACGAAGAAGCTCTCCGTCTCGGCGCATCTCTTCTCGGCCAGCGCGCGCGAGAAGATCGAGCAGGCCGGCGGGTCGATCACCTGGATTCGCGGCGAGCCCGCTCCCCGGCCGCCGAAGCGCCGCGAGGGCAAGGCAGCACCGCCGCCGCCTGAGGAGCCCGAGGAGCAGACCGCCGAGGCCGAGGAGGTCGAAGAGCCACCAACCCCTGAGCCTCCGCCCGAGGGCGAGGACGACACCTAGGCGATGTTCTCCTGGCTCAGCAACGCCTGGCGCGTCCCCGAGCTACGCCGCCGCGTCCTCTTCACGGCGCTGATCCTGGCGATCTACCGCCTCGGCTCCTGGATCCCTGTCTCTTATACACATCTGACGCTGCCGACGA
>JBKPFP010000082.1:0-2144 GCA_046744435.1 Actinomycetota bacterium
CGACTCCGGGCGCTCAGCTCGCCCGAGTTCGAGAGGGGGCTCCAAGAGGGAAGGCAGCTCTCGCTTCCGGCGGCGGTCGATGAAGCCCTCGCTGACGGAAATCCCTAGCTGCCGAACCGCTCGAGCTGCAAGCGTTCTGCAAGCAATCGGCCTCCGCGGCGACGTCACCGTGTTCCGCCTCAAAGCAACGGCCGAGTGCCAATCTGGCTTAGAGCCTGCGTTTCTGCGGAACGCGCCGAAACGGAGCTTCACCTCGGCGAGGCTCATAACCCGGAGGTCGCAGGTTCAAATCCTGCCCCCGCTACTAGGCCCCCCGCACACGCGGGGGCTTTGTTAATCGGAGAAGTTGAAGGGGCGGCCGATTGACTGCCCCTTCAGAGTCGTGCCTACGAGAGTGCCGCGCAGAACTCGGCCGGGTCGAAGATGTCGAGGACGCCGTGCCGAGCGATCGTCGCTCCCGTCTCAAGGTCAGACAGCGCGAAGCCTGTCCTGAAGAAGATCGGGCCGTTGGGCCCGAAGATGGAATCGAGCACGCCGACTTCCCTCACCGTCTCCGCGGTGAAGTCGACGAAGATCTGCTCCTGCGTGTTAAAGCGCAGCGTCGTGCCGTTCGCCGTCACTGTCCCGACGACGGTCTGATGGAGCTGAAGCGCCGTGACGTTGCCCTGGTCGTCGAAGAACGTCGTCACGTCGTTAGTACCGAACAAGTCGCTTACGACCGGGAAGCTGCATGGGTTGTTGAACGTGATCGGGCCGCCGAACGATTCGTGTACCGGTGGGACGGCTCCTGCGGGCGAGGCGGCGACGCCCAGGGCGATAGTCGCCGCGAGCAGCGGAAGGAGCTTCATGGATGTCACCTCCTTTCGGAGTTTCGTTCTGCCCTTCGTCGATGAGTTCTCGCAGCAAGCGCTTGCAAACGGCTGGTAGGCGCTTGCAAAGTCGCTCGAACCCGGCCCGCCGGCGGGCTTTTCAGCCGGCACCACCCGTGGTTAACTGGATCGGCGACCAAGGGAGGCGACGTGGAGTTGCGGATGCTTGGGTCGTTTGACGTCGTCGTGAACGGCCGAAGCGTGCAGTTAGGCGGTGCGAAGCAGCGCGCTCTGCTGGCGATCCTCGCGCTTCACGCAAACGAGGTAGTACCGGCGGACCGACTCATCGGCGAACTTTGGCCCGGCGACGCGCCCGAATCTGCCGTCAACACCCTCCAAGGCTATGTCTCGCGCCTGCGCAAGGTGCTCGATTTGAATGGCTCGAACGGCGGCCAGTCGATCATTGCGTTCCGCGCGCCGGGGTACGTCCTGACGCTGCCGCCGGAGCAGATCGATGCGCGGCGGTTCGAGCGCATCGTGGGCGAGGCCGAGGCACGGGCGGCAATCGGGGATGCTCCAGGCGCGGCCGCGTCGTTCGCCGAAGCTCTGCGCCTTTGGCGGGGGGCTCCGCTTGCCGATTTCACGTACGAGGAGTTCGCGCAGCCGGAGATCGCGAGGCTCGAGGAGCTACGGCTGAAAGTGGTCGAGGAAAGAATCGACGCCGATCTCGCCTGTGGTCGCCACGCCACACTGGTTCCCGAGCTCGAAGCCCTTGTGGCGGAGCATCCGCTTCGCGAGCGATTACGCGGACAGCTGATGCTCGCGCTGTACCGCAGCGGCCGCCAGGGCGAGGCATTGGCCGTCTACCGCGACGCGCGCCGGCTCATGCACGACGAGCTGGGACTCGAGCCCATGCGGGCCCTGTCGGAACTGGAGCGGTCGATCCTGCAGCAGGACCCCGCGCTCGATCTCCCGGCGGCTCCACGGCTGCTGGCTCGCGGCCGCGGTGGCCGGCGCCGGCTCGTCGCCGGAGCGGCAGGAGCGTTCACTGCTGCCGCGGCTCTCGGGGCAATCGTGCTGTGGCCGCAAGGGGACGCCGCGCCCACGGTGCCGGTGGCAAACAATTCCGTCGCAGTCGTCGACCCGCGGACAGACCGCGTTGTGGACGACATCGTCACGGGCGATTACCCGGGTCCGCTCGCATCCGACGGCCGATACGTCTGGGTCGGCAACACCGGCAACGACACGATCATGGCGATCGATGCCAAGACGCGAACGCCCGGCTTTGCGACGGCCGTTCAGCAGCCGCTCGACTTCGCCGTGACCGGAAACCGA
>JBKPFP010000036.1:0-2512 GCA_046744435.1 Actinomycetota bacterium
GCCGTCAACGGCACCGAGGTCAAGGCCGGCACGGTGATCGGCTTCGTCGGCAACACCGGCGACGCGGAGGGCACGCCGTACCACCTCCACTTCGAGATCCATCCCGTCGGCCTGCTCTACCAGGGCTATGACGGGGCGGTGAAGCCGTATCCCTACCTGGTCGCGTGGAAGAAGCTGGAGGACGTCGAGTTCGCCGCCGTCGCGGGCTGGGCTCCCCCGGTCCTGCCGAACAGCCGGGCGCCGAAACCCGGTGCGATCCTGCTCTCCTCGACGGACATCTCGAGCGCCGACGGCCTCGACCCGGGCTCGCTCCAGCGCGTGCTTCGGGAGGAACCCAAGAGCCTCTCAGAAACTCCTTAGCTCGCCTGTCAGCGGGCGAGTAAGTGCCCCAACAACACGCGCGTCAGGGCGCGGGCATCGATCTTGGCGAGCTTTCAGTCGCCGCAAGTGCGCAGTACTTTCGGCGACTCCCGGCCCCGTGGGCCGGGACCTACGGCGACGAGTTCGATTCCTGGCGGTACTCGAACTCCTCGCCCTTGCCGAACATCATGTCCTGCAGCCACCGGCGCGTGCCGGGACCCGTGACCGGGTTGAAGAGGATCCCGAGCGTGATCCCGGTCAAGAGCAGCACCGAGTTCCGCGTCTTGTGCGAGTCCCTGCCCTGGATGCGGTCAGCCGCGTCGCGGAGATCGTCGAGCGCGTCGCGCAGGCTCTCCTGGATCTCCTTGTCCGTAGCGACCTTCGCCGCGACCGTGGTCATCGCGCGTCCGCCGATCAGCTGGTCGTAGATCTCGCGAGCGGTAGCGATCGCGCTCTTCACGTCCTCGCGCACCTGCTCGTCCTTCAGCGCGCGCTCGAAGTACGGCCTGACGTCGGAGGCCCGGTCCATAGCTCGATCCTTCAACTTTGCCATCGCCTTCGTCGTCCTTTCAGTCGCATTCCAGGGCGACTCTACCCCGCCCAGTCGCCCTGCAAACGGGGATCCGCTCAGGCGGGGGCGGCGGCCTTGCGCTCGCGCGTGAGGCTGCGTGCCGGCGCGGCAGCGGGCAGCTTGCCGTCGAATGCGGTCTCGAGCACCTGGTCGATCGAGTCCACGAGCACGAACTCGAGCTCGTTGCGGCTCTCCTCGGGGAGCTCCTCGAGGTCGGGCTCGTTCTCGTGCGGCAGGATCACCTTCTCGACGCCGACCCGCTGGGCCGCGAGCACCTTCTCGCGCACGCCGCCGATCGCGAGCACCTGGCCGGACAGCGTGATCTCGCCGGTCATCGCCACCTCGTCCGAGACGGGCTTGCCGCTCGCGACGGAGACGATCGCGACCGCCATCGTGATCCCCGCGGACGGGCCGTCCTTCGGCACCGCGCCGGCGGGGACGTGGACGTGGATGTCGTTCTCCTCGAACCACTCGGGGTCGAGGCCGAGCTCGTGCGCGTGCGAGCGCACCCACGAGTGCGCAGCCTGGGCGGACTCCTGCATGACCTCGCCGAGCTGCCCCGTGACCTTGAGACGGCCGCTGCCCGGGTATGCCGTGGCCTCGATGAAGAGGACGTCTCCGCCGACTGCGGTCACCGCGAGCCCGGTTGCCACCCCCGGGTCGGCGGTGCGCTTGCGCACCTCGCCGGCGAAGCGGCGCGGCCCGAGCCACTCGCGGACGCGCTTCTCGTCGACGCTGATCTTCTCGTCGTTGCCCTCGGCGAACTGACGCGCAGCCTTGCGGCACAGTGCTGCGAGCTGGCGCTCGAGGCCGCGGACGCCCGCCTCGCGTGTGTACTCGCGGATCACGAGCCGCAGAGCCCTGTCGTTGATCGTCACCTTGGAGCGCTTGAGGCCGTGCGCCTCGAGCTGCTTCGGCACGAGGTACTTGCGAGCGATCCCGAACTTCTCGTCCTCCGTGTAGCCGGAGAGGTTGATGACGTCCATCCGGTCGAGCAGTGGGGACGGGATCGTCTCGAGCTGGTTCGCGGTGCAGATGAACAGCACCTTCGAGAGGTCGAACGGCAGGTCGAGGTAGTGGTCGCGGAAGGTCGAGTGCTGCTCGGGGTCGAGCACCTCGAGCATCGCGCTCGCGGGGTCGCCCCGGAAGTCGGCGCCCATCTTGTCGATCTCGTCGATCAAGAAGACGGGGTTCATCGAATCGGCGTCACGCAGGGCGCGGATGATCGTCCCGGGCAACGCGCCGATGTACGTTCGCCGGTGCCCGCGGATCTCGGCCTCGTCGCGCACGCCGCCGACCGAGATGCGGATGAACTTGCGGCCGAGGGTGCGGGCGATCGACTGGCCGAGCGACGTCTTGCCGACGCCGGGCGGGCCGACGAAGCAGAGGATCGGCCCGGTGAGGTCGTTCTTGAGCTTCGAGACGGCGAGGTACTCGAGGATCCGCTCCTTGACCTTGTCGAGGTCGAAGTGGTCCTCGTCGAGAACCTCGCGGGCCCGCTCGAGGTCGAGGTTGTCCTCGGTCGTCTTGTCCCAGGGGAGGCTGAGGATCCACTCGAGATACGTCCTGATGACGCCGTAC
>JBKPFP010000486.1:0-5667 GCA_046744435.1 Actinomycetota bacterium
GTCCTCTTCGGGCTGTCGATGGACTACCAGGTGTTCCTGCTCAGCCGCATCCGCGAGCGCTTCAGCCAGACGGGCGACAACGATGCCGCGGTCTCGTTCGGAGTGGGCTCGACGGCGCGGCTCATCACCGGCGCGGCGCTGATCATCATCGCCGTCTTCTGGGGCTTTGCGATGGGCGACCTGATCATGTTCCAGCAGATGGGCTTCGGCGTCGCCGTCGCGCTCCTGATCGATGCGACGATCGTGCGCTCGGTGCTCGTCCCCGCGACGATGAAGCTGCTCGGCAAGTGGAACTGGTGGCTGCCGCGCGGGCTCGCCTGGCTACCCGACATCGCCGTCGAGGGGCACCCCGCTAGCGATAGCCGCGCGTCGCGGCATATTCCTCCGCCACGCGTTTCGGAACCGTAAACGCCCAGGCGTCCTCGACGAGCTCGCGCATCTCGTCCGCGTCGATGGCGGCGAGATCGACGTCCACCCAGTGGTAGCGCATGTCGGACCGGCTCGGCAGCGAGAACTTCTCCGGCTCCGACTCGACGAGCGCGGCTCGCCACTCCTTCGGGAACGCGAAGCCCATGGTCGAGCCGTCCTTCGAGAGGGACAGGTAGACGATCCGGCCGATGCGGAACTTCACACGCCCGCGCACGAACGCCTCCGTGCTGCGGGGAAGCGTGTTCGCGAAGGCACGGATCTCGTCGACGGTGACCACGTCAGTGGCTCACTGTGAGGACGACGTTCCCCGTCTTCTGCTCCGTCTCGACGTACCTGGTCGCCTCGACGACGTCCTCCAGCGGATAGGTGCGATCGATCACGGCGCGGTACTCGCCCGCCTCGATCAGGCGTTTCAGGAAGAGGACGTCTTCCTTCGAGTAGCGCGTGATTCCGAGCTTCACCTTCTTGTCTCCGAGCCGCCTCGTCAGTAGCGCCAGAAGCGGCACGTGCCAGAGGAACCCGAGGTCGGTTTCCGCGTAGAGGCCGCCCGGCTTCAGCGAGCGCCGACAGCGCCTGAACGACTGCTTGCCGACCGCGTCGAAGACGACGTCGTACGTCTCGCCGTTCTTCGTGAAGTCCTCCTGCGTGTAGTCGATGACGCGGTCGGCGCCGAGCGACTTCACGAGCTCGAGGTTCTTCGTGTTGCCAACGGCGGTGACGTCGGCGCCGAAGTGCCGGGCCAGCTGGACGCCCGCGGTGCCGACGGATCCCGTGGCGCCGTAGACGAGGATGCTGCGCCCTGGCCGGAGGTCCGCCTCTCTCAGGCAGGCCAGCGCGAGGCTCGCCCCGTCGATGACGGCCGCCGCCTCCTCGAAGCTCATGTTGGCCGGCTTGTGCGCCACCGCGTCGCTCTCCTGGACGCAAATGAACTCGGCGTGAGCGCCGGCGCTCTTGGCGCCGAAGACCTGGTCGCCGACCGCGAGCTCGGTCACGGCCGTGCCGACGGCCTCGACCTCGCCGGCGAACTCCATGCCAAGGATCCTCCGCTTCGGCCTGGTGAGTCCGGTAACGAAGCGGCTGATGAAGAACTCGGCGCTGCGGAGCCCGGTGTCCGTCCGGGTGACCGTGGTCGCGTGGATCTTGACGAGCACCTCATGGTCATTGGGCACCGGCTGCGGGACGTCCTCGAGTCGGAGCACCCCCGGAGGCCCGTACTCGTCGTGGACGACTGCTCTCATGACCCGGTTCATAATCGCGCAGACGGCCATGCTGAAGGGCCAGCTGATCGAGCTCCGCCTGTCCGCGAGAGCGCTGCTGACAGTTACTCCTGACGGGGAGATGGCCGGGCACATGAGTTCTTCAAACCGGTCGTGTACTGGGATGCGTTCGAGCTCTCGTACCAGCTCTACGGTGACCGCTTTGCCGGTCGCGGCTTCACGACCGAGGCCGTGCAGCCCTGGGACAACACGCAGGCCCAGAGCTGACTCAGCGGAACGCGACGAGGATCGCGTCAGAGTGGTGACGCCAGACCTCGTCGGCCGTGGCGAAGCCCGCGACCTGGAGTGCTTCGCGGTGGAACGCGACGGGCGCGGCGATCCCCGGCGGCTTGTCGGCGAACCGGCGATCGCCCTCGTCGACGAGCGGCCGGAGCGTCGTATCGTCGCGGAGCGCGTCCCGGTAGGTGTAGTAGTCCTCGCCGCCGGCCAGCCGGTCCTCCTGCCAGCTGTCGAGTAGCTCCTGGCTCACCGCCGCGACCCGTTCCGACGAGACGGGCAGGTGGTCGGCGTTGGCGAAGACGCCACCCTCTTTCAGCAGCTCGGCGAGGGCCCGATATAGGACAACGACTTCCTCCGGCTGGAACCAGTGGATCGCGGTCGCCGACAAGACGGCGTCGAAGGAGGCCGGCTCGAGCGCGGACGCCCAGTCGCGGCTGCGCAGGTCGGCGTCCAGCCACTCGACTCGCCCGTCGAGCGTGCGCCGTCCGAGCTCGAGATGAGCGGGATCCATGTCGACCGCGAGGATGGAGGCGTCAGGGAACCGGTCAAGGACGCGACGGCTGATCGAACCGGGCCCGCAGCAGAGGTCGAGCACGCGGAGTGCGGAGCCGCCGACATTGCGCTCGACTACGTCGAGCATCGTCTGGAACCGCTCTTCCCGATGCGGTAGGTAGCGCTCCTGCTGGGCGTCCCAGCGCTCGAGCAGCTGCTCGGCGTTCTCCCCGGTCACCGGGCGAGCGCTGCGCGCAGTCGGTCGCCCAGCAGCGCGAGGCGCTCGACCGGCTCGTTGCTGAATACGAACCGGACATGTTTCGGTGCAACCGTGTCGCCCCAGACGGTCATCGGAGTCGCGGCGACTCTTTGCTCGAGCAGCCGTCGTGAGAGCTCGGCGGCGTCGAGATCACACGCCTCGGCGTCGATCAGGGCCGACCAGCCCCCGTGCGCGGCGACCAGCGGCAGCCCTTCGCACTGCCGCAATACCTCGTCGTAGCGACGTTCCCACTCGGCGACCGCAAGGCGGACGTCGTCGTCCCCGAGCTCGATGGCCGCAGCGGCGCCGATCTGGCCGAAACCGCCGGTGCAGATGCCGTTGTAGATGTGGACGAGCGCGAGCGTGGGCGCGAGCTCGGCGTTGGCAACGATCCAGCCCACGCGCCATCCGATCATCCGCTGCTCCATCGAGACGCTGCCGAGGGTAACCGTGAGGTCGCGCATGCCCTCGAGCGCCGACGGGACGACGACCGGCCGGCCTCCGAAGACGATCGCCTCCATGAGCATGCAGTACAGAAGCATGATTCCACGTTCTAGGCAGATGCCGGTGATGGCCGCCCACTCCTCGTCACTCGCCACCCAGCCGCTCGGCATCGACGGGTTCATGAGGAAGAGCAGTCGCGTTCGGTCCGAGATCGCCGCCCGCAGCGCGTCGACGTCCAGTCGCCAGCCATCTGCGTCACTGCGCAGCGGCACCAACCGGGGCACGGCGCCGACGAGGCGTACCCGTTGAATCATCCCGGCGTAAGTCGGGTCGGTGAGAACCACCTCGTCACCGGGGTCGGTCAGCGCGAGCAGTGCGTCGAGCATGTTGTCGCCTTCGCCCTGTGTAATGACGATCTCCCCGTACGGGTTGTACTCAGGCCCTCCTCGGCGGTGGATCAGGCAGGCGACCGCCTCCTTCATCTGATCGAGCCCTGAGAACGGGAGGTACGAGTTGGCCTCGTCGCGGCCGACAGCGGCGCGCGTTACGTCGACTGCGTCGGGATGAGGTGGCACATCCGTGTCGAGGTTCTCGAGCCGCAGGACTTCGAGATCGTCCCCTGCCGCCGCGGCCACGCGATCGATGCCGAAGCCTGCGATCCCCTCGAGCCGCCGTCCCACCCGGCGATGATCACCCGACGGTCAATGCGCTTGCAAGTCGTGACTTCAGCTAGGCGGTCGAGCCGGTCTTCGCCCGTCGCGTGCCCCGAACGCCTGACCCGAAAATACGAACCGATCGAAGTCGCCATGGCCCGCGCTGCTCGCCGGACTTCGATTGGGAGTGGAGCCAGCCGGCGCAGCCGCGGTAGAAGTCAGCGCCGGCCGTTCTGGCGCACCTGGGCGAGCACCTCTGCTCCGTCGTTGATGCTGCGTACAGCCTCAGCCAGGCCATTCCCCCCGACGAGTGCGGGGGACGGTGCCGTGATCGCAGCCGGCATCAGCACGACGGTTGCGTCCAGGCGCAAGAGCGGGATGCCCAGGAGGCGCGCACGGACGGAGGCCTGAACAAGTGCTCCCTCGGAGAGGCGTCTGCTGGGATCAACCGCCGCGGTCAGCGCAACCGGAGCCGTGGTGTCGACGCCCCGGGTGGCACGACGCTGTCTCACGAGTCGCCCCCTTGCGTGCGACGCCGGATCGAGGAGATGGCAGCGCTCCCCGCGGTGAGTGCGGCCACGCCGCCGGCGATCAAGCCGGCCTTCAGAAGCTTGCTCCTGTTCACGGCGCCGCTCAGACCGGCAAGCGAATCTCCGACCGTGTCGAGAAGCCGATCCGGTTCGCTCTTCGCGCGAAGAAGTCTCATGAACTCGCTCCTTGTCTGGCCCGCCGACGGGCGGTCTTCGTAATGGCGTCGATGAGCTCGTCCTTCGTCATGGTCGTCCTTTTTTCGATCCCGATGCTGGCCGCAAGCTCGACGAGCTCCGGCTTCTTGTAGGCATCGAGACCGCCGTCCGTCGTCTCCCGATCGAGCTCGCGCGCGGTGTGCTTCGCGGTTGCGGCCGCACGTTCGCGAAGGTCGTCGGCGGCTTTGACGCGTGCCTCGGCGTCACTCGCTCGCTGCTTCGCCTCGCTCTGAAGCTCCTGGGCCTGGCGGTTCGCATCCTCCGCGGCTGAGCGGGCGGCCTCGGCGGCCTCGTCGGCGAGCCGCCGTGCCTCCGCCAGCGCCTCAGTCGCGTCCTCGACGAGCTCCTCGGCTCGCCTCTGGGCCGCCTCGGCATCGCCTTCGGCTTCCGCGATTTCGTCCTCGACCTCTTCCTCGACTTCCCATCGCTGCTCCTGGGCGTCCGCCTCGGCGGCTTGGCGCTCGCGCTTGACGAGCTCCTCGGCGGCCTTCTGAGCCTCGGCGACGCGCAGTTTGACCTCCCGGCTCGTCTCGCGGTCCACCTCCTTGACGCGGGCGTGACCGCGCTCGCTCACCTCGCGCGCGCGGTCGGCCAGCGCCTTGGACTCCCGCGCCGCCTCGACTGCTCGCTGCTCGGCCTCTCGAGCACGCTCCGCGGCGTCGTGCGCACGTCTCGCGCGGATCTCGACGGAGTCCCCGACCGGAGCTACGTCGACAACGGCTGCCGTCAACTTCCGCCCTTGGTTGCGCGCGCCGGCCGCAGCGTCTCCGAGTGCCTCCGCGGGCTTCAGTGTCCGGGACAGGAGCCAGGCGGCGTTCGATGGCATCTCCCGTAATCCAGTTCGCGTTCGCTCAAGCATCGACATCAACCTCTCCCCTCGAAAAGCTCGCAAATTCCTCGCGACGACCGTTCCCTTTCGGGGGGTGATGAAACCTCGCGCGTTACGCCGGAACAGTGCCGCGACGCGGTGAATAGGTTCGGAGACGGGCCGAACCGAGCATTACGCGAACCGCGACGCGAGCGACACCTTCGTCGGTCCGGCCGTGAGGGTCTGATCTGCGAGGGTCGGCTACCCGCAGCGCGCAGCGAGCGGCCGGCCAGCTGCACAGTTCTGCGGAGCGCGCATCCGAAGCGAGCACATCGGGAGT
>JBKPFP010000417.1:0-3761 GCA_046744435.1 Actinomycetota bacterium
CACAGGAGATCCGGATGAGGCGGAGCGCGACCTCGAGCCGTTCAAAGCCTGGGGCGCGCCGTTGGAGGTCGAGGTCGGCCCCATGCCATACCCGCTGATGAACACGATCCTGGACGAGGCCTACCCGATCGGATCGCTCAATTACTGGCTCTCGAGCTTCACGAGCGGCCTCTCCGACGAGCTGATCGAGGTCGTCGTGAGCCGTTTCGCGACGGCGCCCTCACCCATGATGGCAATCCTGTTCGAGCACTTCCACGGCGCCGTGACGCGCGTCGGAGTGACCGAGACGGCCGTTCCGCACCGCGACGAAGGCTGGAACCTCCTCATGCCTTCCGTCTGGACGGATCCCGCCGACACGGAGGCGAACGTCGCCTGGACCCGCGAGACGTTCGCTGCGCTGCGGCCGCACTTCGGGACCACACGACGCTGGCTGAACTACCTCGGCGACGATCAGGCCGAGGACGCCATCCGGGCGGCCTACGGGCCGAACTACGGCCGGCTCAGGGAGGTCAAGCGGCAATACGACCCAGACAACGTCTTCCACCTCAACCACAACATCGCGCCGTAGCCCCGAGAAGGATTCGGCACTCCTCCCGATGTCAATCCCGACGCGATGTGGGGCGATCGGGGCCTGGCCGGCCGCAGCGCCGTTGCTGCCGGAAACACGTTGGCGGCCGGTCGGACCCCGCTCTATGCTCGCCGGGACGCACGGGCCGCCGCAGGCCCCTATCCGATGGAGCGCACGCTCGTCCCCGCCCGGCTCGGTGACCACCTCGACCGGCTCTACCGGGCCGACTGCGCGCTCTGCGGCTCCCGCGAGGATGCCGAGGATCTCGTCCAGGACGTACGCCCGCGCCCTGGCCCGGCCGGCCTGCTCCGCCACGATGACGACCTCGGCTACCTCCTGCGCGCGCTGCGCAACACGTTCCTGACTCAGAAGCTGACCGAGCGCCGCCGGCTGCGTCCGACCCGCAACCCGAACAGCTCGACCTCGTCGCCGACCCGGGAGCGCGGGAGCCCCAGGCCGCGCTCGAGGCCGGCGAGCTGTGTGCCGCGATCGCCGCACGGGAATAGATGCCGGCTCGCGGTGTCTGTAGCAGAAGAAGGGTCAAGCACTCGAAAGGACACCGATGAAGCCATGACAGCGACGGTTCGAGAACTGGCTCAGCGACGAAGTGGGACGGACGAAATCCTCCTTCTCTGGCGCCCCGAGATCGACCGAGTCGAGCTCTTCCTTCGGGACGTTGCAACCGGGGCGGGCTTCCTCATAGAGGTCGAACCGAGCCGTGCGATCGACGCCTTCCACCACCCCTACGCCTACGCACCGAGACGGGGCAAGTCTCGCCGTGTCCTCCGATCCGAGAAGACGATCGTCGATGGCTAGCGTCGAGTGCCTTCAGGAAGTGATCCGGATACTCGTTGCAGAGAGGCAGGCGTTGCGCAAGCGTGACGCGGGCCGCGGCGAGCTCGAGTCGAACCGGCGCAAGCTCGGCGGCCGGCAACGGCAGCTCTCTCAGGCGTTGATCGAGCGCTACCTGCGCCCGGCCGAGCGCGACGCCGCCTGACCGGAGTCGCTTATCGCTGCGTGACTTGGCTCGGCGAACGCGGCAAACGGGACTAGCGCGAGCGCGCCTACCAAAGTCGCGAGGACGATGAAGTGTGAACAGGTTCCCGATCAGCTTCGGTGTTCGACCCTGTACCAACGAGCTGGTCGACCTGAGCGGGATGGCAATCACCCTGCTCGAGACGACGCCTGACGGCAACCACTTCTTCTTCCGCTCGAATGGCATCGGCGTTACCGGAGTCGGTCAGACGACGCGCGCGCTACGTCGAGCTAACGATCAGCATCGTGCTCCGGGACAACCCCACTTAACGATTGACGCTTTCAAATTTTGAAGTTGCTCGTAATGACCTCGCGCGCATAACAGCTGGTCGCTTCGAAGTACTGTTCAGCAGTCGGCCACGTTCTGGAGGGCCAGGGTGCCGGAGGATTCGTTCGACATGGTGGTCATCGGCTCTGGGCCCGCCGGTGAGAAGGCGGCAGCGCAGGCGGCCTACTTCGGCAGGCGGGTCGCCGTCGTAGAGCAATCTCGCGCGCCCGGGGGCGCAGCTGTCAGCAACGCCAGCATCCCGAGCAAGACGCTGCGGGAGACAGCGATGTACATCACCGGGTTCCGGCGAAGGGACGTCTACGGGCTGCACCTCACCCTCGATCCGGAGGCGACGTTGGCGCAGCTCAGGACTCGAACGGCGCAGGTGATCGAGACGATGACGGATGCGGTGCGCGTAAACCTCGAGCGCCACGCAATCGAGTTCGTTCACGGACGCGCGAGGCTCGAATCAGATCGGACCGTCCACGTAGCTGTCGATGCCGGTCACGAGCGGGTGCTCCACGGCGACGTCGTCTTGATCGCCACCGGGTCGCGGCCGTTCCGCCCGCCGGATATTCCCTTCGATGGCCGCGACGTCCACGACTCGACGACCGTCTTGGAGATCGACCGCCCCTTCGGCAGCATTGCCGTGGTCGGAGGAGGCGCCGTAGCCTGCGAGTACGCCTCGGTGTTCACTGCCCTCGGCCTGGAGGTGACTCTGGTCGCCGCGGATGGGCGGCCCCTGTCCTTTCTCGACGGCGAGATCTCCGAGCTGCTTGCGCAGACATTCTCCGATATGGGAATGCGGGTCGTGCTGGGCGCCGGGAAGGCGGCGGTTGCGCGCGACGGGGAAGCGGTCCGCATCACACTCGCGAGCGGGGAGCACATCACGCCGGACAAGGTGCTATTCGCCGCTGGACGGACAGGAAATACGGAGGGCCTCGGTCTCGAAGAGGTCGGAGTTCAGGTCGACGAGCGCGATCACATCGTCGTCGACGAGACGTTCCGTACGAGCGCGGAGTGGGTCTACGCAGCGGGCGACGTGATCGGGCCGCCGGCGCTCGCCTCGGTGTCGATGGAGCAGGGACGGGTGGCCGCCTGCTACGCCTTCGGGATCCCTTTCAAGGAGACCGTCGACCCGATCCCCCCGTTCGGGGTCTATTCGGTCCCGGAGACGGCGATGGTAGGCCTCACCGAGGAAGGTGCTGCTGCCCGGGGGATCGACTACGAAGTTGGACGGGGTTGGTTCGCTGGCAACGCGCGAGCGACCATCGCCGGCGCGACTGATGGACTCGTGAAACTCGTCTTCCAGCGAAAGGACCGGAAGCTGCTCGGAGTCCATGTCCTCGGGGACCTCGCGCCGGAGCTCATCCATCAGGGCCAGGCTGTCCTCAACTACGGCGGGGCGATCGACTACTTCATCCACAGCACCTTCAACGTGCCCACCGAAAGCGAGGCGTACAAGTACGCCGCCTACGATGGGTTGCAACGCCTACGTGCGCGCTGATCGTCGCAGACCACTTGAAAGTTCTGCACGACTGCGGGCTCGTCACACGCGCCCGCGCGCGCATGAACGTCCTCTATGCGCGCACGCCGCTTGCCGACGCGCTCCTCGTCGGCGCGGGAGCAACGAGAACGGAGGTGTCACGTGTCACTCGCTCTCGTACTCGTCGTGTCGGCGGATCCAGAGCTGCCAGGCCTCGCCCTCGTCGCGGCCCTTCGGTGCGCGGTCGAGGATCGGGTAGTAGCCCATCAGAAACTCCACTCCACGCCACGTCGTCGAGTAAGTGTGGTAGACGGTGCCTTCGTCTCGCGCGAACGCGCTGAACCCAGGGCTCTCGGTGAGGTAAGCAACGACGTCAGTGCCCGTCGCACGGGCGTTCTGCTCGG
>JBKPFP010000184.1:0-6421 GCA_046744435.1 Actinomycetota bacterium
CCGCTCGGCACCTCGCGGCTGCAGCGCCTGCAGGGCGCCTACGTGAGCGAGGAGGAGATCGCGCTCGTCGTCGAGCAGTGCAAGGGCCAGCGTGAGCAACAGCTGGACGAGTCGCTGCTCGAGGCTCCGGAGCCCCCGCCCGAGGCCGAGGGCGAGGACGACGGCGAGTTCGATCCCGACCAGGATCCGCTGCTGGAGCGCGCGATCGAGGTCGTCGTGCAGGCGCAGACGGCGTCCACGTCGCTCCTGCAGCGGCGCCTACGGGTCGGCTACACGCGTGCGGGCAGGCTGATCGACATGCTCGAGCGGCGCGGGATCATCAGCGGCTACGAGGGATCCAAACCGCGGCGGGTGCTCGTCGACGAGGCCCAGCTCGACCGCGTACTGAGCTAGCGCGCCCCCGACCCCTGTACCATCGCTCGCGCGAAACACGAGCGGGTCAAGGAGGGTGCAGTGAGAAAGAAGCAATGGACGTCGTGGCTCCTGGTGGTGTCCGCGGCGATGTTCCTGGTCCTGGGGGCCACCGCCTGCGGCGGCGACGACGACGGCGGTGGCGGCAGCAGCGACCAGATCAAGGTCGGTCTCGTCACGGACACGGGAGGCGTCGACGACCGTGGCTTCAACGAGTTCACGATCAACGGGCTCGAGAAGGCCGAGACGGAGCTCGACATCGAGAAACGCGTCTACGTCTCGCAGACGGCTGACGACTACAAGCCGAACCTCGAAGCTGCCGTCGACGACGGGAACGACCTCGTCATCGCGGTCGGGTTCCTGCTCGCCCCGACCACGATTGCCGTGGCGAGCGAGAATCCGGACGTCAGCTTCGCCGGGATCGACCACTTCTACGGCGGCGAGGGGTGCGAGAAGGGCGGCACCTGCACGCAGCCGAACGCGCTCGGGATGCAGTACCCGTCCGAGGAGTCCGGGTACCTGGCAGGCATCGTGGCGGCGTTGATGACCAAAACCGGCACCGTCTCGACCGTCGGCGGCAAAAAGATCCCCTCGGTCGACAACTGGATCGCCGGCTTCCAGCAGGCCGTCAAGGACACGAAGCCGAGCGTGAAGTACCTGAACGCGTACTCGGACAACTTCGACGACCTCGCGAAGTGCAAGGAGATCGCGCTCGACCAGATCAATCAGAAGTCCGACGTCGTCTTCCAGGTCGCCGGCAAGTGCGGGCTCGGCGCGATCGACGCGGCCTGCGAGAAGAACGTGACCGCGATCGGCGTCGACGTCGACCAGTCCGCACAGGGCAAGTGCGTGCTGATGAGCGCGCTCAAGCCGCTCGAGTCGTCCACCTTCGACACCATCCGGACGTTCAAGGACGGCAAGTTCAAAGGTGGCACGAACCAGTTCTTCGGCGTCGAGAACCTGCAGGATGCGGCACTGCTCACCGACTTCACGAAGCCGGTCCCGGCGAACGTGCAAGCGGCCGTGGACAAGGCGGAGAAGGACCTCAAGTCCGGCGCGATCGATCCACCGTCGGACCCGGCGAAGGTCCAGTAGTCAGAGAACGGTACGGGGGCGGGCGCTCCGTCCGCCCCCGTACGATTGCGGCCACATGAGCGAGGCGCCCCCTCTCCTCGAGCTGAAGGGAATCACGAAGCGGTTCCCGGGCGTCGTCGCCAACGACAGCGTCGACTTCGACCTCGAGCGCGGCGAGGTGCACGCGCTCCTGGGCGAGAACGGGGCCGGGAAGTCGACGCTCATGAACGTCCTCTACGGCCTCTACCAGCCCGACGAGGGCGAGATCCGGGTCAACGGCAAGCCGGTCTCGATCCGCTCGCCGAAGGATGCCATCGACCTCGGGATCGGCATGGTGCACCAGCACTTCATGCTCATCCCGGTGATGACCGTCGCCGAGAACGTCGTGCTCGCCACGGAGCCGACGCACGCCGGCGTGCTCCTCGACTACGACGACGCCGTCAAGCGCGTCCAGAACATCGCGGGCACCTTCAAGTTCACGATCGATCCGCGGGCGCGCATCGAGAACATCAGCGTCGGCCAGCAGCAGCGCGTGGAGATCCTGAAGGCGCTCTACCGCGGGGCCGACGTGCTCATCCTCGACGAGCCGACCGCCGTCCTCACGCCGCAGGAGGCGCGCGAGCTTTTCGGCATCCTGCGCACGCTGACGAAGGAGGGCATGTCCGTCATCTTCATCAGCCACAAGCTGAACGAGGTGCTCGACATCGCCGACCGCGTCACGGTCCTGCGGCGCGGCAAGAAGATCGAGACGCTGCTGCGGGAGGGGGCGACGCAGCCGCAGCTCGCGAAGCTGATGGTGGGCCGCGAGGTGTTACTGCGTGTCGAGAAGAAGCCGGCCGAGCCCGGCGAGGCGCTGCTCGAGGTCAAGGACCTCGAAGTGCTCGACCAGCGCGGGCTGCCGGCGGTGCGGGGCGTCTCCTTCGCGGCGCACGCAGGCGAGATCGTCGGCATCGCGGGCGTGGACGGTAACGGCCAGTCGGAGCTGATCGACGCCCTGACGGGCCTGACGAAGGTGCAGAGCGGGGAGATCCGCGTCGGCGACGATGTCATCACGCGCGACTCGGCCCGGGAGCGCCTGGACGAGGGCATCGGGCACATTCCCGAGGACCGGCAGGTGCGGGGGCTCGTGCTCGACTTCTCGCTGGCGGAGAACCTCGCTCTGCACGACTATCGCCACACGCCGAACTCCCGCTTCGGCCTGCTCTTCCCCCGACAGCTCGTCGTGTGGGCACGGCGGGTCCTGAAGGCGTTCGACGTGCGGGGTGGTGGCCCGCAGACGCTGGCCTCCGCCCTGTCCGGGGGCAATCAGCAGAAGGTCGTGATCGCGCGCGAGATCGAGCGCGACCCGCGCGTGCTCGTCGCCGCACAGCCGACGCGGGGCCTCGACGTGGGCGCGATCGAGTTCGTCCACCGGCGGCTCGTCGAGGAACGCGACGAGGGCCGGGCGATCATCCTCGTCTCGCTCGAGCTGGACGAGATCCTCTCGCTCTCGGACCGGATCCTCGTCATGTACGGGGGCCGCATCGTCGGCGAGTACGGCCCCGACGCCACCGACGAGGAGCTCGGCGTGGCCATGACCGGCGGAACGCGGGAGGAAGCTGCGTGAGCGTCACTCCTCCGGCGCAGCCGCCGGAGGGAGAGGTCCACCAGCTCCAAACGGGAATCTACGAGCGCGCGGGCGGCTTTCTGGTCCCGCTCGCCGCGACGGTGCTCGCCTTCCTGATCGGCGGGCTGGTCGTGCTCATCACGGGGCACAACCCGATCACTGCGTACCGAGCCATCTTCGAGGGCGCCGGCTTCAACTGGCCCTACCTCTGGGTGACCGGCCAGGACACGACCGAGGCCGCGCGCGACCTCCAGCAGACCCTGCGCGTGATGACGCCGCTGATCCTGACTGCGCTCGCGGTCGCGTTCGCGTTTCGCTGCGGCCTGTTCAACATCGGCGGCCAGGGCCAGTACTGGGTCGGACTGATCTTCGCGCTCTACGTCGGGACGCACCTCAGTGGTCTCAGCCGGCCCCTGCACGTCGCGGTCGGTCTCGCCGCAGGGATCCTCGGCGGGGCAATCTGGGGCGGAATCGCAGGGCTTCTGCGGGCGACCGTCGGCGCCCACGAGGTGATCACGACGATCATGCTCAACTGGATCGCCATCTTCGGCGGTCAGTACCTGTTCGAGCTCGGAGGCCCGTTACAGGGGCCGGTGCCTTCCCTGCCGCGCTCGGAGATCATCGACGACTCGTCGAAGCTCTGGCTCCTCTGGGGCAACTACCTCCATGCGGGCCTCTTCGTGGCCCTTGCCGCGCTCGTCGTCTACTACGTGATCCTCAACCGCACGACACTCGGCTACGAGGTGCGCGCGGTGGGTTTCAACCCGGAGGCCGCGCGTTACAGCGGCATTCCCGTCCGCCGCAGCTACTTCCTCGCGCTGGCGATCTCGGGCGCCTTCGCCGGGTTGGCGGGGGCGGTCGACATGCTCGGCGTCAAGTACTCGGTCGATACGAGCGACTTCGCCAGCCAAGTGGGCTTCACCGGCATCGCCGTGGCGCTCCTCGGCCGCAACAAGGCGGTCGGCATCTTCTTCGCCGCGTTGCTCTTCGCGGGCCTGCAGACCGGCACCTCGACACGGCAGCTCGACCCGGAGGTGTTCGAGCCCGCACTCGCCTCCGACCTCGCGATCATGATCCAGGCGCTCGTCATCTTCTTCGTCGGCGCCGAGTTCCTGATCGTCTACCTCTGGCGCCTGCGCACACGGATCCGGCTCAGGCCGAGAGCGGAGCCTGCCACGTGATCGCCGAGGCGCGAGCCGTGGCCACGCGCTCTCGCGTCACGGCCGATCAGGCAGTCGCCTACGCCGGCATCGGCCTCGGCGTGCTGGCGCTCTGGGTCACGCTGCCGCCGTGGACCGTGCGCGACCTCGCGGTTCCGCTCGCCATCGGCGTCATCGGGGCGATGTTCGGCGTCGCCGCCCTCTCCCGGGGCGAGCGAAGGCTCGGAGCATGGGCGCTCGCCGCGTGCTTCATCGGCGCGGGCGCGGGCCTCTGGGCTCAGGGCGTCGAGCGCGACACGCTCGAGGGCATCTTCACCGCCGGCCTGCTCGCCTCGACGCTGCGCTTCGCGACGCCGCTCGCCTTCGCCGCGATGGGCGGCATCTTCTCGGAGCGCTCGGGCGTCGTGAACATCGGCCTCGAGGGGATGATGCTCGTCGGCGCCTTCTTCGCGGTCTGGGGCGCGATCTGGGGCGGAAGCTGGGTCGTCGGCCTCGTGATGGCGATGATCGCCGGCGGACTGCTCGCGCTCATCCACGCCGTTTTCTGCATTCACCTGCAGTCCGACCAGATCGTCAGCGGCTTCGCGGTCAACTTCCTCGCGCTCGGGGTCACCGGCTATCTGTTCAGCGCGATCTACCCGGACGGGATCCCGACCGGGGACGTCGCGCGAGTTCCGAGGGTCACGCTCTCCTTACTGGACGACATCCCGGTGCTCGGCAACTTCCTCTTCGGTGTCTTCGGCGACCTCAGCCTGCTCGTCTGGCTGATGTTCCTGACCGTGATCCTCTCGTACCTCGTCCTGTTCAAGACGCCGATCGGCCTACGCATCCGCTCCGTCGGCGAGCATCCCAGGGCGGCCGACACGGTCGGGATCTCTGTCTACGGCGTTCGTTATGCAGCCGTGATCACGTCGGGCATCCTCGCCGCCCTCGGCGGCGCCTTCCTCTCGATCGGCTTCGTCGGCACCTTCGCGGAGAACATGACCGCCGGCCGTGGTTTCATCGCCCTCGCGGCCGTCATCTTCGGCAAGTGGCGGCCCGGCTGGGCCTTCGTCGCCACGCTCCTGTTCGGCTTCGGCTTCGCGCTCTCGATCCCGCTCCAGCGCGAGGCCGACGTGTCCGAGAACCTGATCTCGACCCTCCCGTACGTCCTCACGTTGATCGCAGTGGCCGGCCTGATCGGCCGCTCCATCCCACCAGCCGCCGTTGGTCGCCCCTACCGAAAGCAGTAGCGCGACGAGGCCGCGGCGGAACGACGCGGCCGGCCTCTCGTTCCTCTTCTCGCTGCTCGGGGTCGCCGCGATCCCGGTCGCGGTCGCGGTCACGGAGTCGAGGGGGGACCTGCGGCTCGTCCACGCGGGGTTCGCCGTGCCGGTCGCGTTCGTCTTCTCATTGCTCGGCGTTCTCTGCGCGCGGCGCGGAAGCCGGAACTTCGAGCGCACGCTGGGGAGAGTCGGAGGGCGCGGTCTCTCGCGCGCAGCGCGCATTCTCGGCTGGATCGGGATCTACCTCGCCCTCGTCGGGGCGGCCTCGCTAGGCGTCTGGGCGTACCTCGAGTACGTGGCTTCCGACTAGCGCGTCTAGAATCGGGCACTCCGGGTGTTCGAGATCGGTAACAGCCTGCGCGAGGCGCGTCTGCGCCAGGGCCTCGACTTCCCGCAGATCGAGCAGGCGACGAAGATCCGCGGGAAGTACCTGCGCGCCCTCGAAGAGGAGCAGTTCGACGTCCTCCCGGCGCCGACCTACGTCAAGGGCTTCCTGCGCTCCTACTCGGAGTTCCTCGGGCTCGACGGCCAGCTCTACGTCGACGAGTTCAACTCGCGGTACGTCCGGGGCGAGATGGAGGACGAGGAGCCGCTGCGCGCCCGGCCGGGCCCCTCTTTTCGCCGGCGCTCGTCGCCGCTCGAGAAGAATGCGTTCTTGCTGGCGATCGGGACGATCGGCGTGCTGACGGCGCTCGTGTTCGTCGCGTGGCGCTTTGGGGCCGACGAGGAGCCGAAGGTACCGCTCGGCGACGACACGGTCGCTTCGAAGCCGGCGAAGCGGCCCGTCGCGAAGCCCGCGCGGCTCGGCGTGCGCGCCGCGGGCGGGAACATCTGGCTGCAGGTGCGCCGCGGCTCGTCGGCGGGGCCGCTCGTCGAGGCGGCGACGCTCGAGCAGGGCCAGTCGC
>JBKPFP010000100.1:0-4891 GCA_046744435.1 Actinomycetota bacterium
CCGCCCAACGCAAGCGCTGCTCATCGGCGCACCCACCCGCCTGCTGAGCGGAAAGCGCGTCAGCGAACCAGATGCTTCTGCAGCGAAGCAAGCGCCCGGTGCTGCAGCGACTTCACCGCCCCCTCGGTCTTGCCGAGGATCCACGCCACTTCCGCGTTCGCGAACCCGAACAGGAACTTCAGCGTCAGCACCTGCCGCTGCTCGGGCGAGAGCCGCTCGATCATCTCGAGCATGCCGGCTCGTCCGATGGAGTCGAGCGCCTGCTCCTCAGCCGAGGTCTCCTCGGCGCCGCGCGGAGGCGGCACGTCCCGCTCGGCCTGCACGCGCTTGCCCGCGCGGAAGTGGTCCATCGCCAGGTTGTGCGCGATCCTGAACAGCCAGGCGGAGAAGGGCACCTCCCGCCAGCGAAAGCGCCCGATCGCCTCGAGCATCCTCAGGAAAGTCTGAGTCGTCAGGTCCTCGGCGTCGTGGCGATTGCCGACGCTGAGATGCAGGTAGCTGTAGATCCGGTCGAAGTGGAGCAGGTACAGCTCCTCGAGGGCCGAGCGGTTGCCGAGCTGCGCCTGCTCGACCAGGCGGCGGACGGCCGAAGCCGGAGTGCTGCCGTTCATGCCTGGAGCAGCCGAAGACACCGGGATACTCGTTCCCGGCGACGAGCGGGACGTAACGCGTCAGACGCTCAGTCGCTGCGGAAGCCGACCCGGCCCTCGCGCGAGAACCGCTTCAAATAGACGATGCGCGCAAGCGGCAGGGTATAACGGCCGTCCTCGGCCTCGATCTGGAATGCGCCGTCTCGCGGGCCCGCATCGAGAGCGCGCTCGAGCTCATCGGCGGCGGCCACGTCCACGTGCGCGCTCATCACCTGCCCACCCTCGAAGCCGAGCTCGATGCGGATCCGCTCGTTCTCAACCACTCGACACCAGCTCTGCGAGCACGCCGTGCGCGGCGTCGGGATGGACGAACGCGACCTCGAGACCGAACAGCCCCCGATGAGGCTCGGGGTCGATCAGCTCGACGCCTTCGTCCGCGAGGCGCTTCAGCTGGCCGTGGAGGTCGGCGACCTCGTACGCCACGTGGTGCATGCCGGGCCCGCGCTTGGCGAGGAACCTGCCCACGTGCGTGTCGTCGCCGAGCGGGCGCAGCAGCTCGACGCGACTTCCGCCGACGCGCATGGCAGCCGCCTCGACACCCTGGTCGGGGACGGTCTCGCGCTGCTCGAGCTCCGCCCCGAAGACGCGCTCGTATGTGTCGACGGCCTCGTCGAGGTCGACGACCGCAACCCCCAGGTGATGGATCCCCTTCGCCTGCACCGCGAAGTGGATGCTAACGACTAGGCCCTGTCGCTCCCGCGGTCGTCAGGCGCCTGCTCGGCGTGCTCGCCGGCCTCGCCGTCGCGGCGCTGCAGCGGCACGACACGGCCCACGGTCTCGCTGGCTTGCGACTCGGCCTCGACGTCGGCCAGGAGGCTCAGGATCTCGTCGCGCACGAGGGTCTCCTTCTCCAACAGCGCGCCGGCCAGCCGGTCGAGCGCGCCCCGATGCTTCGTCACGAGTCGCACGGCCTCGTCATAGGCGCCGTCGGTCAGCCGCGCCTGCTCGCTGTCGCGCAGCTTCTTCGTCTCCTCCGAGAGCGCATAGTTGTCGGCACGCATCGTCCGCGAGACGACGCCCTCGGACATCCCGTACTCGAACACCATCGCGCGCGCGAGATCGGTCACTTTCTCGAGATCGTTCGCGGCCCCGTTCGTGACCCGGCCGAACACGACTTGCTCGGCGGCGCGCCCGGCCAGTGCGATCTTCATCCAGTCGATGAACTCCTCGCGCGTGTGCAGATAGCGCTCCTCGTCGGGCAGGTTGAACGTGTAGCCGAGCGCCTGGCCGCGCGGGACGATCGTCGCCTTCTGCACGGGGAAGGCGCCGCCCATCAGATGCGACATGAGCGCGTGCCCTGCCTCGTGGTAGGCGAGGATGCGCTTCTCCTTCTCGGACATGACGCGCCGCTGTTGGAGACCGGCGATCACGCGCTCCATCGCCGCGTCGAAGTGGGCGTGGTGGATGTACTGCTGGTTCTCGCGCCCGGCGAAGATGGCCGCCTCGTTGGCGATGTTTGCCAGGTCGGCCCCGGTCAGGCCGGCCGTCTGGCGCGCGATCCCGCTCAGGTCGACGTCGGAAGCGAGCGGCTTGCCGCGCGTATGCACGTTGAGAATCGCCTCCCGGCCGGCGAGGTCGGGCGGCGAGACGAGCACCTGGCGGTCGAACCGTCCCGGCCGCAGCAGCGCGGGGTCGAGATCCTGCAGGCGGTTGGACGCGCCCATGATCACGACCTGGTCGCGGTTGTTGAATCCGTCGAGCTCGACGAGGAGCTGGTTCAGCGTCTGGTCCTGCTCGCGGTTGAAGCCGTGGCCGGTGCGGGCGGCGCCGACGGCGTCGAGCTCGTCGATGAAGACGATCGCCGGCGCGTCCTTGCGTGCCTGCTCGAAGAGCTTGCGGATGCGCGCGGCGCCGAGGCCGGCGAACATCTCGACGAACGCCGAGGCGCTCTGCGAGTAGAAGTTCGCGCCCGACTCGTGCGCAACCGCCTTGGCGAGGAGCGTCTTGCCGGTCCCCGGCGGCCCGTAGAGGAGGATGCCCTTCGGCACCCGGGCGCCGAGCTTCGCGAAGCGCTTCGAGTCACGCAGGAAGTCGACGATCTCCTCCATCTCCGCGCGCGCTTCCTCGAGCCCGGCGACCTCCCCCCACGTGATCGAGGACTTGGACGTCGAGTGGACCTGCTTCGCCTTGACCCGCGGCATGACCTGCAGCGTGCGCCAGAGCAGGTAGATGATCAGCCCGAACATGAGCAGCGGCAGCCAGATCAATGCGATCTGGCCGATCTGGCTCAGCAGATGGCCCACGTCCGGCATCCCAGGCTCCTCATCGGCAGCGAGGCCGTGATCCTCAACCCCGGGACTACACTGGCCCGCGATGCGTGAGCTACCGGTGCCCGCGTTCTTCCGGCCGGAGCGGGTCGGCGAGGTCTGGCGCGTCCCCTACGAGGAGCGCGCCCGCGACGCGCGCGCGTGGGCCGGGCAGCACGCGATCCAGCCGTCGTCCGAGGACACCTTCCGCATCTGCCTGCTCGCCGTCGACATCCAGAACACGTTCTGCATCCCCGGCTTCGAGCTCTTCGTCGCCGGCCGCTCCGGCACGGGCGCTGTCGACGACAACCGTCGCCTCTGCGACTTCGTCTACCGGAACCTCGCCGCGATCACCCAGGTCGTCCCCAGCCTCGACACGCACCGCGCGATGCAGATCTTCCACGCGGTGTGGCTCGTCGACGAGGACGGCAACCACCCGGAGCCCTACACGCTCGTGTCGGCGGAGGATGTCGAGAACGGCCGCTGGCGGCTGAACCCGGCCGCGCCGGAAAGTCTCGGCATCGACCCCGACTACGCCGCGCGGGAGCTCGCCTACTACACGCGCAAGCTCGCCGAGGGCGGCAAGTACGACCTGACGATCTGGCCCTACCACGCCATGCTCGGCGGGATCGGCCACGCGCTCGTCTCGGCAGTCGAAGAGGCGTTCTTCTTCCACGGGCTCGCCCGCTCCAGCCAGCCGGAGTTCCAGGTCAAGGGCGAGCACCCGCTCACCGAGCACTACTCGATGCTCGGCCCCGAGGTGACCGAGGGGCCGGACGGCGAGCCACTCCAGGGCAAGAACGTCGCCCTCGTCGAGCGGCTGCTCGAATTCGACGCTGTAGTCGTCGCCGGGCAGGCGAAGAGCCACTGCGTGGCGTGGACGATCGACGACCTGCTCTCGGGCGACCACGACGTCCAGCAGCTGGCCGAGCGCACGTACCTGCTCGAGGACTGCTCGTCGGCGGTCGTGGTGCCGGGCGTCGTCGACTACACGGCCGAGGCCGACGCCGCCTTCCGCCGCTTCGCGGAAGCGGGCATGCACGTCATCCGCTCGACCCAGCCGCTCGGCGAGTGGCCGGGCATCGGCGAGCGTTTGGCCGAAGCCGTCAGCTGAGCGCGAGCCGCACGACGGCGCGCGTCGAGGGGTGCCTCGTCGGCCGGAAGCCGCGGGCCCGGAAGAGGTCGAGCCCGCCCATGTAGTCGTCGGGCTTCGAGACGTGCGGGTACGCCTCGACCGCCGCGGCGCCCTGACTGCGGGCGTGGGCGACCGCCGCCTCCAGCAGCGCCCCCGCGACGCCGGATCCCTGGACCGGCTTGTCGACGACGAAGCACACGATCGACCAGACGCCCTCATCCTCGTCCCGCGGCCGGTACTGCGGCGAGCGGAGCAGCGCCTCGTACTCCTCACGCGGCGACACCGACACCCAGCCGACCGGCTCTCCGCCTCTGTAGGCGAGCAAACCCGGCACCCCGCCGGCGCGCACGATCGCGCCCATGGCCCGCTTCTTCGGCGTGCCGTGGCCGAGCCGGCGATCCCGCCAGTACATACACCAGCACCCATAGCCGGGCGCGTTGCGACGGCCGCCGCGCGGCCCCCGGCGCTCGAAGAGCTCGACGAAGTCGGGCCAGCGCTCGGCCGTGAGCGGCCGAACGTCGAGGTCGGTCACTCGACGAGCTCGAGGCGGGAGCTCGGCCGGAAGCGCCGCCCGAACTTCGCCGACGGCCGCCCGTCGGTCATGACGACGTCCGCGGTGAAGTCGTTCTGCCCGCGGATGAGCGACGAGCCGACGCCATACGCGTCGACCGGCACACCCTGATCCTCGAACTGCGTGATCTTCTCGACCGTGAACCCGCCCGAAACGACGATCTTGACCTGCTCGAAGCCGTCCGCGTCGAGCGCGTCGCGCACCTTGTGCACGAGACGTTCGTTGACGCCGGTCGGCTTGAAGTCGCCGAGCTCGTTCCACAGTGAGCGGTCGACGAGCGTCTCCGAGG
>JBKPFP010000288.1:0-3041 GCA_046744435.1 Actinomycetota bacterium
CAATTCGATCTCGGCCTCGACCGGCCTACAGCTCAGCGCCCGGAATCGACGCTCTGTAGCCGCAGCGACGCCCTCTCTCCACAGAGTCGTCTTCCCGATCCCCGCCTCGCCGACGAGGATCAGGGCGCTCGGCCCCGCCGGAATCGCCTCGACAAAGTCTCGCACGCAAGACAGCTCAGACTCGCGCCCGACGACCTCCGACGCTGATGACATCAGATTCTCTTCCGGCAGCGTGAACTGATCGTATGCCTCGCGGACGCCGACCGAAAGGGCCTAACACGGAAGGCGGCGCCGTCGCGATCCGCAGTGGTGACGAACTTCGTCACCTTGATGGCCTCACGCCTCCGCACAATCGAAGTCGTCTGGAGCGGTCCCGGAGGCTGAGGAGCCAATCGTCCTTAAGACGGACAGATCCCGACCGGAAACGCGTCTGACCCCTCCCTGGCAACGAAGGGATCGACGTCCGCCTCCGTCCCCGCTCTGCGTTGCCTCTATTGACTACAGAGGATGGAGCATTCATGGAGCAGAGCGGTCGCAACCGCCGGCAAACGGTGGCAAATGGGCGAGCGCGAAAACGGCTGAAACAGGCGAAAACCGTTGCCGTAGGGTGCCACAGGTTGCCCGAGAAGTTCCATGGTAAGGAGGGTCTCCGGTTCGAGTCCGGAAGAGGGCTCTGCAATAGCGCCGCAAAGCGGCGCTTTTTGCTTCGCGAGAACCTACGC
Organism: Actinomycetota bacterium; assembly: GCA_046744435.1. GTDB lineage: Bacteria > Actinomycetota > Thermoleophilia > Gaiellales > Gaiellaceae > VAXT01. Next base: position 723 of record JBKPFP010000288.1, read on the forward strand.
GATCTCCAGCGTGCGGTGAGTATGGAGCCCCTTATGGAGCCTTCAAGCTCACGAACGGCGGGCCGCCGCCCGTTATGCCTCACCTATCCGCCTGACGACCCAAACCGCGCCGAGACCAGCGACCAGATCGATGGGCTCGGCACCGACCGGGATCGTCTTGTCGACGCCGTTCCGGTGCGGATCGATCCGCGACACCGTGCCGTCAGCGCTGTTCGCGACCCACACCGTGTCCGCGCCCATAGCGAGCGCGGTCGGCGCGTGGCCGACCTTGATCCTCTGCGCACGACGGCCGCTCGCAGGATCGATTCGGACGACGGCGTCCCCGCTCCGGTCGGCCAGCCAGACACCGCCGTTGCCGGCGTCGATGGCGGCCGGAGCGAACGAGAGGCGAATGCGCGCGACTACTCGGACCGCACGCGCATCGATGCGCCAGAGCGTGCGGCCGCCGACCGCCCAGACTGCACCCTCCCCCACTGCAACGAGTCGCGGCACACCGTGCAATGGGACCGAGGCGCTAACCGCCGTGTACGGAGGAGCGAGGAGGTCGAGCCTCCGACCGCTGGGGTTCGCGATCCACACGTCGCGCCCGAACGCAACCGCCGTCGCGGGCATGCGCGCGCCGGGAACCTCGACGACGCCGCTGATCTGCCCGAACTGGGCGTCGATCATCGTCACCTGCTCCGGCGGACCAGAGATGACGGCCGCGAGCTCTCCGACGTTGGCCACGTCGCTAGGCGTGCCGCGCACGCGAACCTTGTGTGGCGTCAGCGACTTCGGCTCTATCTGGAAGACGGTGCCGGGCCGAGTCGTGACCCAGACGCTCCCTCCACACACGGTCACGGCGGTCGGTCGCGTGCCGACCGCAACGCCTTCGGCCGGTTGGCCGCTGGGCACATCGATTCGGACGAGCGAGTCCGATTGGGCGAGTGCCGTTCCGCTCCCGCCGAGCATGAGCGCTGCGAGCGCCGCGACGGCGGCGGCAACTCCAGTGAGGGTTGCGGCGATCGCTCTCCGCCTACGCCGTCGTCGGACCCGACCCGCCGCAATCTCGTCGCCGAGGGCAGACCGCGCGGCGTCGACGAGATCAGCACACGTCGGCCACCGCTCGTGCGGGAGCTTCGCCGTTCCGCGTTCGAGGACCGTGTCCAGCGCCGCCGGTAGCGTCGGCGCGCGCTCGCTCGCTTTCGGCAACGGCTCTTCGAGGTGCGCGTAGATAACGGCAACGTCGCTCGCCCGCCGGAACGGCACCTCCCCAACCAAACACTCGTACAGGAGACAAGCGAGCGAATAGACATCGGTGCGACCGTCCACCTCGAGGCCGCGGATCTGTTCCGGCGCGACGTAGTCGATCGTGCCTACGACCTGCCGTGCGTCGGCGACGCTGCGATCCGAGGTGCTGGTGCTCAGCCCGAAGTCGGCGAGGTAGCAGTGCTCGTCACCGCGCGGGCCGGTGAGGAGGATGTTCGACGGCTTCACGTCGCGGTGGACGAGCCCGCGCTTGTGCGCGGCGTCGAGCGCGTTTGCCACTTGGCCAACAAGCATCAGCGCGCGCTCGGGTGCGAGAGCGCGTTCCGCTCGCAGCAGCTCCTTCAGGTCGGACCCCACCACGTAGCGCATCGCGATGTAGAGAAGCCCGTCGACTTCGCCCGCCTCGTACACCGGGACGACGTTCGGGTGATCGAGGGAAGCAGCCAGCTGCGACTCACGCAGGAACCGGACGCGGAACCCCTCGTCCTCCGCGAGTTCTCCGGCCAACAGCTTCAGCGCGACGTTGCGTTTCAGCCGCGGATCGTGGGCGAGGTAAACGACGCTCATGCCGCCGCGCCCGAGCACGCGCTCGATGCGGTAGCCGGCGAGCTCGGTGCCGATCCGGTCTTCGGCTACGACCGCCACGTTTCAAGGGTACGGCGGATGTCGCGTCGGCACTAGGGCGGCGGCCCCAGCGTCCACGTGAAGCGCGTGAGGCTTTCGCGCGGCGCGAGGCCTCCGGGCCGCAGGCCGCGGCGAACGAGCAGCGCGAGGGGGCGCGCGTGCAGAGCAAGCGCGGTGCGAACCTCGCCGAGACCATCCCGTCGCCACCGCTCCGGCAGCCCGATGACGACGACGGCCGCCGTTTCCGCTGCCGCGAGCACGTCGGGCGCAGCCGGCGGGAGGAGCAACGGCTCGGCGGCGACCCCGAGCACGCGCTGCACGGCAAGAGACGCGCTCGCGAGCGCGCGGCTCGCGTCGCGTTCGACACCTTCGGCCGGGCCCGCGAGCCGCAGCGGCATCCCTTGCGCGCCTGCGATCCAGGCGCCCACCTCTACGGCCGTCCAGTCG
>JBKPFP010000443.1:0-3413 GCA_046744435.1 Actinomycetota bacterium
GTCCACCCCATGCGGCGCTTGTACTCCTGCAGCTTGGCGATCGGTGCGCGCGAGACGGCGATCATCGCGACGTCGTGATTCTCGAGATGAACGAAGGAGCCGTTGAAGCCGTCCGCGATCGCCGAGCAGGCCGGGCAGCCGGCCATGTATTCCGGCCCGAACATGAAGTGGTACGTCAGGAGCTGCGACCGTCCTCCGAACAGATCCGGCAACGAGGCGCTGCCTTCGTCCGTTTCGAAGCAGTACTCCTTGTCGATTCGGACCCATGGGAGCTGCTGTCGTCGCCGGGCCAGGTCGTCGCTGCGCCGTGTCAGCTCCTTCTCCGCCTCGAGCAGCTCGAGCCGAGCCGCGAGCCACTCCTCACGTGTTCCGGTCGTGTGGTCGGTCATCGTTTGTCTCCTTCCTGTCTCTACAGCCGGGCGTCCGCCACTGATGGCGTCTCACATCGGTGGCGTGAGTTCGGGAACCGATGAGGGCGCGACGACGATAAGGATTCCGAGTCCGACGATCGCCAGCGCCAGCGGCACGTCGATCGCGCCTCTCGGCGGCATGAGCTTCTGGGCGAGGACGAGGACGGCGATCATGGACATCCAAGTGACGCTCATGACGCCCAGCGCCACCAGCGTCAGCATCAGTCCGATGCTCGAGCCGACGCAGTAGCGCCCGAACTCGAATCCCGAACGGACGCTCTCGCGGCAGCGCCGGCGGCAGTGCTGCTTGAGCGGCGTGAGCTCATAGACACCTGCCGCGATCGCAAGCGCGCCGGCGGCGGAAGATCCGTGCGGCCGGTACAGCGCATAGACCGCGACGCCGACGAGTGTCCAGACGGAGAGGTACGACCCGACGAACAGCGGCACGGCGCGCACACGACCGTTGGCGCGAGCGTCTCTCAAGACTGCCGGAACCGCTCCCGGCAGCATCATCGCCGCCATCATCGACACCCACAGGGCGACGAAGAACGCGAACGAGCCGAGCTCGGTCGCGACGCCCATGTCCATCCCGTTCATCTGCTGGGCCGCGACGACCCAGGCGGCGGCGGCAAGCCCGAGCGTCGCCGTCAGTGCGGCCGCGGTCGCGCTCGTCCCAGTATCTGCACGCGACCTCCCGACCGCGGTCTTGTTCTCGAGCAGCATCTAGGTCCTCGTCTCGGTCGTGGAGACCAGCTCCTCGTACGTCGGCCGCAGCTCCTCGTAGCGCGGCCACCAGCGCTCGGAACTCGCTTCGCGACCCGAGAGGATCTCGCCGAGGGCCTCGAGATGCGCGTGCCAACCCGCGCCCATGCCGTTGGCGGCCTTGTGCGTGATGTTTCGGTGCTCGAGGGCGAGCGCCGCTCCGTTCTCGACCGCGGTGATCTCGATGCGGAGGATCGAGCGCACGTTCGTCTCGTTCCATTCCACCTGGAACGTGCGCGGCGGCTCCCAGACGAGCACCGACCCGCCGGCCTCGTTCTCGCTCCAGCGCAGTCGGAAGGCCCCTCCCACACGAGGCTCCAAGACCGCCTCGGCGAACAGCCAGCGCCTGATCGATTCCGGCTCGGTCAACGCCGCCCAGACCTCGTCCGGAGTCGCCTCGTAGCGGCGCTCGAACTGGAGCGTCATCAGCTCGCCGTCCGCCCGAACCGTTCCCAGCTGCTCTCTCATCTCCGTTCCTTTCGGCGTCGCTTGATCTCCGTATCGAGTGCGTCGAGGCGGTTCGCCCAGAAACCCCGGTAGCGGGCAAGCCATTCGTCCAGCTCGGCGAGTGGCGCGGGGTCGAGCGAGTAGAGCCGCCGCTGCGCCTCCTCGCGTGCGCGGACGAGCCCGTGCTCGCGCAGGACGCGCAGGTGCCTGGAGATTCCGGGCCGGCTGGTCTCGAACTGCGCCGCGATCTCACCGGCGCTGCGCTCGCCGTCGGCGAGGAGCTCCACGATCCGCCTACGGGTTGGATCCGCGAGTGCCTCGATCGCATTCATGGGGTATTTGTAACATCAAAGTTACGTAACTGTCAAGTTACACTGGCGAATCGCGGGAGACAGACAGGTTTGTTCGCCTCGAGCCTCGGGTAGCACGGGGTGAGCGCTCCATGGAGCGTCGCATCGAGGGAGAGGGTCAGAGCTTCACACCTTCCCGGCGGTCACATGGGGGACTAGTCGGGGGAGACCGGCCGGCGCGCGTCCGTGCGGCGGCGCGCGCCGGTTCGGTCGTCAGTCTTCGACCTCGTCCTCGGCCTGCTCCGCGAGCTCGACGATCTCGCCGTCCTTGAAGAGGATCTTGCGCAGTGCGACGCGCCACTTCTCCTTGCGGCGTGCGAGGAACTCGAGGTCCATCGAGAAATGGAGGAACTCTTCGCGCTGCGCGTGCTCCATGATCCGACGGGCCTGGTCGTCCGTCTCGATCGAGATCCGCTGCTCGTACCAGCCGATCGCCTCGGCTTCCTCTTGGAGCGAGGCGATGATGCGGGCGAACGTGCGGACCTCGGCGCTGAGCTCGGCGGGCGGCTCGTGATACTGGTCAGTTGGCATGGTCGAAACACTAGTTCCGTAGAGTCGTCGGCGGCGTCCAATCGGCGTTTGCTCACCTCGTCGCAAATGCCGAGCACGCATCGAGCAAAAGTTCGCCGACGAAGGAGTAGCGCTAGACGTCAAAAGAGCCCGTTTGCGGGCTCTTTGTAGCTCCCCGGGTTGGATTCAGAGCAGGCTGCAAAGGGCAGGGTTTCCAGCGCCGGGGGTAGCACCGCGCTTAACGGATGACTGTCACCTGTCCGAGCCGGAGGCGTGTGCCATTGCGCCTGACCTCTTCCAGCCAATAGCGCTGGGTCGACCGAGGCGCTTGCCGGTCGAGGAAGGAGTAGGCAGCGCCATGGCTGGGGCTCCCCTTGCTTGTGATCAGCTTCCGGTTCACCCGCATCAGCCTGCCTCGGTTCTGATGGCGGTAGACGTTGAAGCCACGGGCATCAACCTCGGAGGCGGTCCGCCAGCGCACGAGGTCGCCGCTTTTCGTCCTTCTCGCCGTCAGCGAGGCGACTCGGGTCACCCAATTGGAGCCGACGTCGGTGAGCACCTTGCCGCCTAGTCCGAAGCTCCGGTCGAGGCGGCCGTCGGGCGTGTAACGCGCAAGCGCGAAGTCGAAGTAGCCGCTGCGGCGACTCAGGCCAGCGGCGACGAGCTTGCCGTCCACCTGGATCGCGACCGCGGAGGCGGTGCTCGACGTGCCGAAGTCGGTCAGCACCTTGCCGCCCCGTCCGAAGCTCGGGTCGAGGCTGCCGTCGCGGGCGTAGCGGGCGAGCGCGAAGCTGGCAGGTTCGCCGCTCGAGCCTACGGCGACGAGCTTGCCGTCCGCCTGGATCGCGACGGCGTGAGCGATGTCACTCAACGAGCCGAAGCCGGTCAGCACCTGTCTCTTATACACATCTCCGAGCCCACGAGACCTGAGGAA